>NZ_JBBJNI010000034.1:25151-30219 GCF_037719425.1 Daejeonella sp.
TAAAATATCGCGCGACTCTTTATTTCCCAAACTACCCATCACGTTCAATGCGGCATTTGCTCGATCCGCATCTTTACTCATTATTACGTTTTCAAGAAGAGCGGCTTCTTTAAATTCAAATAACAGGCGTGCTGCATCAAGCCCTATGGTCTCGCTGGCTTTCGCTATTGCAAGCTCCAGAAGTTTGGGAGTCTCGCTTTTTAACTTGTACTGCCTTACTAAATCTATATATTCCGCTTTACCTGAAAGTGACTGCACAACATCCTTAATGGCCCTGCCCGCTATTGCAGATTGAAGAGCTTGTTTCGGATCCAGATGATGTAACGCTAACCTGTTTAATTCAATATCCTTGTTCAGGTTGTCTTCTATTATCTTCAGCAGGATCTTTGATTTCTCCGATCCGGTATGAAAGTCAAATGCGCGGAAATACCTTAATCTTAATTTCATGTCAACAGATTGATCGGAAGCAAGCTTCGCCAGAAAAGGCAGAGCCTTGTCGGTACGAGCGCGCCATACAATATCTCTCCCCCCGGCATTTTGTAACGGATTTTTAACGTTCTCTAAATAAGCGGCAAAAAAACTGTCCCATAGCTTGTCTGCGCCAATTCCTAATGCTTCTAAATACCAGCGGTCTTTGCCATCATTCTGTACAGCAAGCTGTGCCCATAACCTTGCAGCTTCTGGCGTTTGAATATGTCTTAGAGCTATCGCGCATTCCCTGCGCACTTGCGGATCTTTATCGTTCACCAATTTTCCTACCAAACCAGTCAGGTTGGTTTTTATTTGACGGGCGGCCCTTATGCCAGTCATTCTTAAATCCGGATTTTTATCTTCAATCGCCTCGTTGACATATTTCTCGCCTTTTGGCATTTTTACCAGTACCCATAAAGCTCTTGCACGCATACGCGGATTGGGAGACGATCGCCATAATTTTTCCAGCGCAGGAATTGCCTTTGCACCCATTTTCTGCAAAACCATCCAGGCATGCCGCCGAACAGCAAGATTCGGACTTTGCAGGGCGATGACTGCACCGGAAGGTGTATTATAATTTTGTACAGGAACCAGATATTTAGAAACATCTGGCGCAATCCGATATATACGACCACGCTGCAGATCACCAACACGGTGACCTCCAACACCTGGATCGTACCAATCAGCAACGATCAGGGAACCATCCGGGGCAATACATACATCGGCAGGACGAAACCATTGATCGTTCACCCCTTTTAATATATTTAGAATCTCAGCAGTATAACCGGCACCGCTTTTTTTAACCGGATATGAGCGAATAACATTAGGGCCGGGATCGGCATGTATCATTTGATTTTGAAATTGCGCGGGTAGTAAAGAACCTTCATAAACTACCATTCCGGTAGGAGAACCGGCTCCTGTTTGCAGAAGATTTGGTATAACGCCGGGATCATTTAGATGCCAGTGACGCAGGGGGATGGAATCTTCAAGATTGGTTCGTTTGGCCTGCCAGCCCGCACCTGTCATTTCATCTTTATAGCCATAATTTCCATAATCCATCACGTAATTAATTCGCACTCCGCGGTTACCATCATCGTCATTATCACTTTGCCAGATAGCGCCATAACTATCCACTGCCAATTCATAGTTATTTCTAAAATTATTCCCAAGGCACTCTACGTTGGAGCCATCCGGATCGCACCGAAATATCATGCCTTCACGGTACTTTTGGGGGCCGATTTCGTCTCCGTCCTGGTCTAATACTACCTTGTTATTTTTATCTTTAAGGGTTTTACCTTCATTTCCAAAATTGAAATATAGTTTACCGTCCGGGCCGAAAGTAAAAGTATGGATGCCATGATCATGTTGTTCGCCACCTATTCCCTGGAACAATATTTCTTTACGATCTGCTTTATCATCCCCATTATCGTCGTAAAGAGCCCAAACATAGGGGCTTTGTGAAATAAGGACCCTATTCCCTAACACCGAAATACCCAGTGGAGCATTGACTTCTGGCCCCTGGTAGAAAACTTTCCTGGTCTCCAGACGGCCGTCTCCATCTTTATCTTCCAATATTAAGATCCGGTCGCCTTCTGGCCGTGGTTTATTGCTGTTAATCTGAAAACGATAATTATAGGCTTCAGTTACCCACACCCTCCCGCGTTCGTCAACATCAATATTTGTTGGGTTTATTAACGCAGGTTCGGTCGCCATGGTTTGAACCTTAAGCCCCGGTACTACTAGAAGGCCCTTCAAGGCACTTTCAGGCAAACGTTTCTGACTTTCTGTAAGCGGCGTGTCAATCGTAAACTTATTACTCCTGAACTGTTTGCTGGATGCTGAAGTGCATGCTTTTAGAAATAATACTACCGGGACGACCAGCAACGCAACAATTCTAATTCCAGATAAACATTTTTTCAAATCGAGATTCATTTCATCCGTATATAATGTCATGCATTTCTATCCACCAGCAGGCAAGACCTTAAAAATTTCAAACCTTTGGTGGCTATATCTTCCTGTGAAGGTTCAAATTTTCTCCATATTGAGGCCGCTTTCGCGATCATTTCTATGTCGGGTATAAACGATTCAATGACTACGTTGCCACGATAATTCACTTGGTGTAGAGCTGAACTAATTTTTTCCCAATTGATCTGATCACCACCAGGTGTTCCACGATCGGATCCACAGGCATGAAAGTGTCCCAATTTACTACCTGCATTTAAAATAGCCTGATAGGGATCTTTCTCTTCAATATTCATATGATAAGTATCCAGTTGGAGCATCAGAGCTTTACTGTTTACCTGATTAACCATTTTCAGCCCTTGTTCACATGTATTAATAAAATCTGTTTCGTATCGATTCAGGGGCTCAATAGCCATTTTGACATTTAATTTTTCAGCATAATCAGCAAGCATTATCAAGTGTTTGGCAACCGTTTCCCATTGGATTGCATAATCAGCTTTGCTAACTAACTCTGCACGTCCAACTACGGAATAAAGCGGGCCAATCAAGATACCGCAACCAAGTGTGGGCATCATATCCAACATGCTTTTTAAATAATCAATGGCTGTCTGCTGATCTTCAGGTGTTCCTCTCAAATCACGGCCAGGGCCCATCGCAACACAAATGGAGCCACACTTTAAACCATTTTTATCTAAGGCTTTCCTAATTACAGCCGGATCAATATGCGAGGGATCCTCAATTGAAATCTCTACAGAGTCAAAGCCCCATTCTTTAAATCTTGGGAATAAATTAATACTCTCATTGGTGAAGGGAGATGTAAACAGAAAGGTGTTTATACCAAATTCCATTTGTTGGGATCTTAATACTGGTTCTTGTATATTGAACAATTTTTATCCGGGCTGTAAGTTCATCATGGAAAATTTATTGTTTGATCATGATCGTTCGATATTCAACCTTCATAGGTGGGCCAACATGTACCTGCATGCCTAACAGCCCTTTTGATTTTCCGTTAACCTTGTCGTTATCTGTTACATCGCTCATTAAAACTCCATTGATATAATGTTGTAAGCGATTACCCCTTGCTACTAAACGACATATATTCCAGTCTTCGCTTTTTATTTTTTGCAATAATGCATCAGGCTGTCCCAAAGAACGTGTTACGGTTAAATCAGTCCAGGCATTATTTTTTATTTTTGATTGTACAGTGCCTGCTGGACTTTCGGTATTTTGAGCTTTTATCACCGTCTCCTGGCCACGATAGGCTAAGGTAGTTCGTCCTCGTTCTTCATAGTTTTGACCAGTGTAACGATTTGCACCATCTATATCCAGTTGGTATCCTTTTAAAGCAAAGGGTATATCCTTTAATTCTTCACTACGGTAATTAACTCCGCTATTACCGGCTTTAGTGATTCTAAATTCTAAAGTCAACTCAAAGTTTGCAGGCACACCTCCCCGCCATATTATAAATGAATTCCGCTTCAAAAGTGTAGTGGGAGTAATTTCTCCAACTAAATTGCCATTTTCAACCCTCCAGTAAGCTGGATCTCCCTCCCAGCCATTCAGCGTTTTACCATCAAATATTTTTACAAACTTGCCTTTTTCGCTATAAATTATGCCAGGTGCTTTGCAGCTGATAACGACCAGAAACAGGAGCAAGTTGCAAATTGAGAATAATCCCAGGAATATTTTATTTCTTTTTTGCATGATCTTAATCGACTATATAAATAATTAAAAAAGGGCCAATTGCTGTTAACCCAACTCCTCTGTGTTAACCCAACTCCTGGAAGACGCTGATTCGAGCACCGCCTGACAAACCTTCTGTGTTTCGAGTGCATCTTTGAAGGTAGGTGAACACGGTTCTCCTGTCTCCAGGCTTTTAAGAAAATCAGCTGCCTGGTGCACGAATGTGTGTTCATAACCTATCGATAACCCCGGAACCCACCATCTATTCATATAGGGATGGTCGCCATCAGTGACATGTATGGTACGCCAGCCACGCACAATGGATTCATCCGCATGATCAAAATATTCCAGACGGTTCAAATCGTGAAGGTCCCAGCGAATGGATGCGTGCTCGCCATTTATTTCAAAGGTGTATAAGGCCTTATGTCCGCGGGCATACCTGGTAGACTCAAAGAGGCCTAAAGATCCGTTCTCGAAATGACAATGGAAAATGCAGGCATCATCAATACCGACCTTCTGAACCTGGCCGGTAACCTGATGAAGTCGTTCCTTGATGAACGTCTCTGTAACAGCAGAAACATCCTTGATACCACCATTCATCCACATGGCCGTATCAATACAATGGGCCAGAAGGTCGCCTGTTACACCGGAACCGGCCGAGTCCACATCCAGACGCCATAATCCTTCACCGCCTTGCGGAAGATCGGCGTTGATCGTCCAGTCCTGCAGAAAGTTGGCCCTGTAATGAAAAATTTTTCCCAGCTTGCCAGTATCAATAATTTGTTTTGCGAGGGTAACAGCCGGAATGCGACGGTAGTTATACCATACCGTGTTGGGAACACCGGCCTTGTCAATTGCCTCCACCATTGCTTTTGCTTCAGATAATGTTCGGGCAAGGGGTTTTTCGCAGAGAATCATTTTGCCAGCTTCTGCTGCTGCAATAGCAATATCC
>NZ_JBBJNI010000035.1:0-30191 GCF_037719425.1 Daejeonella sp.
ACAGATCAAGATCGCCGTCCTGGTCAAAGTCTGACGCACGCACGCAGGATCCGTTAGAAAGCTCGGCGGGAAGGGCAGTATGATCCCACTTAAATTTCCCTTTCCCGTCATTAATATACAGCCGGTCTTGATTTGACAGATGATCGGGCGCAAATTCATAACTTCCGGTGACGACATACAGGTCCAGGTCTTTATCATTGTCTGCATCAAAAAGAAGGACCCCCATTTCCTCGGTCTCCGTATTATCCTCCTGGATAATGCGCTGAGAGTCCCTGGAAAAGCGTCCGCTTGCATTCTGCATAAAAAATGTCCCGCTGTATCCCGCTGCACCTGCAATATAAAAATCGTCGTATCCGTTATTATCCACATCTCCAACCGCAATTCCGGGACCATACTGACTCAGTTTATGAGGAAGTGTGGGTTGAATATTATAATCAACCGCATCCCTTTCCTGGTGCCTGAATTTTATTCCATATCTGTTGGATACTTCTACAAATAGTGCCGTTTCCAGGTTACTCCGCGGATTGCTGTCGGGCCCGACAGCGTCCTGGTAAAGAACCTTCAATACCTGGCCTGATTTTATATTTTTCAATAATTGTCTCTTACCGTCAGGCCATCGCACACGCATGGAATCTATCTGTACAACACCCCCTAATCCAAAGTGAGCCCGGGTGTCGACTGAAGAAAGATAACCCCGGCTGGGCTGATGTTCGTATAGCTGCTGTTTATCTCCCTTGTAATAAATGCGCAGCGTAGCTCCAACACCTCCCGGATTCCTGCCACTGCCTGCAAGCACTACTGACAAACTGTTTTCAAGATCTTTTTTGTCACCGTTATTTAATGTATTCTCGTAAACAAAAGCCTTTTCATTAATATTATTCACCACCAGATCCATATCACCATCATTATCCAGATCCGCATAAGCACCCCCATTTGAAAATGAAGGCTGGGTTAATCCCCAGGCTTTGGAATGATCTGCAAACAAGAGTCCGCCGGAATTTTTAAATGCATAATTAGGTATTTTGACAACCGGTAGTGAATCTGCCATTCCAAGGGTTGCATTCACTCCTGTTCCATTATATCCCTGGCCATTATTGTAGACGATATAATCCAGGTCTGTAACGTCACGGGGCAGCCCGTTGGTAACAACAAGATCGCGGAGACCGTCATTGTCGAAATCCGCTATCAGCGGAGCCCAGCTCCAGTCTGTTTGATAAACACCTGACAAGTATCCGATTTCACTAAAAACCGGGTGTCCTTCAGGGGTGTTGCCGCGATTCAGCTGCAGCACGTTTCGAACGTGCTGAGGGTCATAGCCAAATCTCCGGCTGTTGAAGTAATTATAGTATTCATTTCCTCCCAGCACAGTTTTTTTACGAATGTTATCTTCCGGAAGCATATCAAGCGTCATTATGTCTGCAAGTCCGTCATTGTTAATGTCTACTATATCAGACCCCATAGTATACCAACTGGTATGTTTAATGTATTCAGCAAGCCGATTTGTAAAAGTTCCATCCTGATTATTTATATACAAAATATCATTGGCAATAAAATCGTTGCTCACATAAATATCCGGCCATCCGTCCTGGTTGATATCAGAAATGCATGCCGCATGCCCCCAACCCTCTATCAGAATTCCAGCTTCCCGGGATACATTTGTAAAAGTATTGTTCCCATTATTCCGGTAAAGTCTGTCATTATTAAGAGCGGTACCATCAATTACTTTTGGCCTGTATCTGATAGGCGTTTTCTTGTCATTCAGCTGGTTTGTAACCAGATATATATCCAAATCATCGTCATTATCATAATCAAAAAAGACCGACTGTGTGCTGTAGCCACCGTCAGCCAATCCGTAGGGCTTCGCCATCTCCAGAAAGGTGGGCACTCCCTCTTTATTAAGCCCCTGGTTGATATACAGTAAATTGGTACGTCGAAGCGAATCGTTACGAAAAGAGGCTGAGACATAAATATCCAGCCATCCGTCGGCATTTATATCCGCAACAGACACACCAGTGCACCATCTTCCCTGTCCTGAAACGCCTGCCTTAGTTGTTATATCATCAAATTTTAATGAACCCTTATTCAAATACAGCTTATTAGACACCATATTTCCTGCGAAATACATATCCGCTAAACCATCATTGTTGAAGTCGCCTATGCCAACACCGCCGCCATTGTAAAGATTAGCTTGACTGAGAATATTTAAGCTGTCACTCTCGGTTATAATATTGGCAAAATCGACACCTGTGTGAGAAGCGGGGAGTAGCTTAAAAAGGGTAGTTTCTTTTTCAGCACAGGAGATAACCAGGACTGCTGTTAATACAGCAAAAAGAAAAGCCCGGCTTATAAGATCGCGAAACATCATATTTGTGTTATAAAGCCGTGAAATTTAATAATTTATTTTTTGTCACCAACAAGGCTTTTTTTTGTAATATGATTTTTTATCTTAAAATAACATAATATTTCCATATTGGCTTTAACAACACTTCCTAACGATGACTACTATATCACGAGCATGAGACGATCCGGAATTATCTATGATATTCACCTATGAAGAAGTCTTTCAGCATAATTATTGTTGGTTTAATAGCTGGTTCCTGCTCTACGTCAGAAACCACCGGGTGGAGGCAAAAGTCAGCCAATCCGGATTATATTCATCGGTCCATAAAGCAAATAACAGATGTTATTGTCCTGGACATCTATTCTCCGCCGGTTGCAAGCCGTACTTACGCTTACATCACTATCGCCGGATATGAAGCTGCAGCTCCGGCGGATTCAACCTATCTAAGCCTTGCCGGACAGTTGAAAGATCTGGGGCCATTACCCAAACCTGTTCCCGGTAAAGAATACAGCTATGGCCTGGCTTCTGTTCATTCAATCCTTACGGTAGGAAAGTCAATGGTTTCTTCGGAGAGGATTATAGAAGAATTCCATAAAAAGATAATGAATGAATTCAGGGCGTCGGGAATGCCGGAAGAAGTATTTGAGAATTCGGTGTACTTCGGCGACAAGATTGCAGCACATATCCTGGCATGGGCCGCAAAAGATAATTACAAGCAGACCAGGTCATTTACTAAATTTTCTGTTAGAGACGATGATAATACGTGGAAACCCACACCCCCCAGTTATATGAAAGCAGTTGAACCTCACTGGAATAAGATCAGGCCTTTTCTCCTTGACTCCGCGCAACAATTCAAACCGGATCCGCCAACCCTTTTCTCTTCTGCTAAAAATAGCCGATTCTACAAAGAAGCCCTGGACGTGTATGATCAGGGCCTCAGTCTCAAAACGGAACAAATGGAAATTGCAAACTTCTGGGACTGTAATCCATTTAAAATGAATATTAACGGACACGTCATGTTTGCGACAAAGAAAATCTCACCCGGTGGGCATTGGATCAACATAACCCGTCTGGCCTGCAAAAAAGCAGGGGCCGATCTTATTCGTTCTGCGGAAGCTTACGTCAGTTTGTCAATTACCCTTGCCGATAGTTTTATAAGCTGCTGGGATGAAAAATATCGAAGTAATGTTGTACGACCTGAGACATTTATCAATCAATACATCGATGATGGCTGGGTGCCGCTCCTTCAAACCCCTCCTTTCCCTGAATACACAAGTGGGCATAGTGTGGTATCAACTTCCTCTGCGCTGATACTTACCAGGTTATTTGGAGAGAACTTTTCTTTCGCCGATTCCACACAGGTGGAATTTGGCCTTCCTGTCCGGAAATTTAGCTCATTCAAGCTGGCCGCGAGAGAAGCGGCTATCAGCCGGTTCTATGGTGGCATCCACTACATGCCGTCTATCCTAAACGGCGCCCGGGAAGGGAATAATATCGGGGAGTTTATTAGTCGGAAATTGAGGACCAGGAAATAGATTATCCTGGCAAATACCCGACGGCTATAGTCAGTCGCATAAATCATCTCTAACCGTGTCTCCCTTTTTTGGCACTCAGGGTTCTCCTCAAATTTGTCCGGCAAGCACGGCGTTCCGGAATATAAAATTGGCCGATCAACAGTTGTGTTTTTCTTATTACAAAATATCTTATATTTATATTTTTTGCTATAACTCTTCTGCGACTGTTTAAAAATATTATCATAATATTTATAATATTCCTATAAATACTGATACAATATAGTCATAATCAGATAACATGTAGTAAGTTTTGCCTTGCAATAAAAATTATCATTGTATTGATAAATATCAAAACAAATAAAAGGAAAGCACCTGTTTTCATTCAGTTTCGTTTTTCTCAGTGGCTGTTGCCCTAATAAAACAGAGCTTTCAACAAGGTGCAAATTGAACATCTAAAACAGCGGAAACCGTAATGTCGGAAGTATAATAACTCGTGCAACCAGTAAAACACTTTAATCCAAGGTATTTAACATTAGAAAGGAGGTTTGGTACGTTAAGCTTATAGGTAAGTCACACAGCATCGAAACGCTGATTAAATAACCGAAAAAAAATCACCATTATGAAAAAAGAAATACCCGTAAATATTCAATTATGCCCGTTCAGGGCGGTAAGATTACGCTATTTGTTTTTGTTGCTATTTGTATCAGTCATTAATAAAAATGAGCTGTCTGCGCAACAATTACCAATCAATGGAACTGTAACATCATTAGATGGGGAGTCCCTGATCGGTGTGAGTATCAAGCTCAAAGGCACCAGTACAGGGGTCAGCACCGATGCAAATGGAAAATATTCCATTATGGTACCTGAAGGAAGAGGCACCCTGATTTTTACCTACCTTGGTTTTCGTCCAAAGGAAGTTGCCACGGATAACAGAAATCCCTTAAACGTGACTCTGGAAAAAGACGATCAGCAATTGAGTGAGATTATTGTGACAGGTTACAGTAGTCAGAAAAGAGAATCGATAACCGGGGCTGTCTCCACTATAAGCAGTAAGGATCTTGAAAAAGTTCACGGCGGCTCACAAGTTAGCACCGGACTTGCAGGGAAGCTGCCCGGTGTAACATTCCGGATGCCTGACGGCAGGCCGGGTGCAGGCGCTAATATCCAGATCCGGAATATGGGCAACCCCTTATATGTTATCGACGGTATCCAGCAGGATGCGCGGCAATTTAATAACCTTGCTTCAAGTGATGTAGAAAGTATTACTGTATTAAAAGATGCTTCTGCAGCTATTTATGGGGTACGCGCTGCAAATGGGGTAATTGTAGTAACCACTAAAAGAGGTGGTAAAGATAAACGTAGTTCGGTAGGTGTTGATGTTTTTACAGGCTTTCAAAACTGGACCAGATTTCCTGACGTAGTGAATGATTCATACCAGTGGTACTTAGGAAAGGCTGACGCCGAGATGAATCACCTCGGTTCAACTACGGTCACTAAAGCAGAGCTAGCGAAATACCAGGCGGGAACAGAGCGCGGATATCAAAGCTTTAACTGGAAAGACTTTATCGTACAGAAAAATGCTCCCTTATACCAGCAAAGTATTAATGCTTCTGGTGGTTCAGACAAAATAAACTATTACTTTTCCGGAACCAACCTGTTCCAGTATTCAGTTTTGGGACGTGAGTTTACTTACGGGCGTAAAAACATTAATGCTAATATTGATGCAAATATAACAGACAGGTTAAAAGTGGGGGTTAGCATCAATGCCTATAATGAAGTCAGGGATAATCCCGGAATACCTGGCGGCGATGATTATAATTTACCCAGACAAGCTATTTTATGGAACCGGCCCTGGGAACGGCCCTATGCAAATGATAACCCGGAATATATAAATGATATTGGACATAATGAATCCAACTGGGCTTATAACAATAAAAAGAACGGCGGATATGCCAATGACAGAAGGCGTTTCGGAAGAACCATATTCACTGCTCAATATGATATTCCTTTTATAAAGGGACTTCAGGCAAAAGGATCTTATTCTTACGGCCTTGAAGACCGCCTGGTAGACGGACATGAATATACCTATAAAACATATACGTATAACGCTACCGATCAAAGTTACAGGGCTACTGGTGGCAGTATCAATCCATGGAGGGAGCGAAGAACCCAGAAAATAGAAAACAATAACTACCAGGCAGGATTAAATTACAATAATACTTTTGGTAAACACACATTAGGAGGTCTTCTTATATCTGAAAGGTACGACATAAGGGATAAGGAAGTATTTGTTCATGCTGTACCAGCAACAAATGTTCTCCCGCTAATCTATTTTCCGACTTCTACCCGGTATGACGACAGAGATGATCAGCAAGCCCGTATAGGCTACATTGGGCGGTTAAACTACAATTTTGCCAGTAGATATTATCTGGAGCTTTCAGGCAGGCGTGATGCTTCATGGAAATTTGCTCCCAACAAAAGAATAGGTTACTTCCCTTCTGCTTCTGTCGGGTGGAGAATTACCGAGGAAAAATTCATTAAATCCCTGTTAGGTGAGAACACTAAATTAAATGATCTTAAGATCAGGGCTTCATACGGTATAGTGGGAGATGATGATAATGGAGTATCCCCTACTGATTACCTTGCGGGATATAACTACAACCAGGGATATGGCATCCTGGATAACAATGCGATCATCGGTTCCAGGGATAAAGGCAAGCCCATCTTAAATATATCCTGGTTCAAAAGTAAGATTTTCGACGTTGGAGCGGACTTTTCCTTATTTAACAATCGGTTAAGTGGTAGCATTGACTATTTTAACAGGCTGCGTACAGGTCTGAGAGGTCGTGTTTACGATATTGTTGTCCCTAGTGAGCTTGGCTATAATTTACCTGATGAAAATATAAACAGGGATAAGCAATTTGGAGGAGAAGGTGCGCTTTCGTATAATGGAAAAGCCGGAAGCCTTAGTTTTAGTGTGGGTGCGAACGTCGGGTATGCGCGCAGTAAGTTCGTTTCTTCATATAAACCTATATTTTTCCATTCCTGGGATCAGTACAGGAATTCTGCAGAAGGCAGATTCCAAGGACTTTTCTGGGCCTATGACATAGTAGGACAGTTTAAATCACAGGAGCAGATTAATAATCACCCGGTAAACATAGATGGTCAGGGTAATAAAACATTACTACCTGGTGATCTGATCTACAAGGATCTGAATGGAGATGGTAAAATAGATGGATACGATGAGCGGCCGCTTGGGTATGGAACAAACCAGCCAGTTATTAACAGTGGCCTGAACTTCACTTTAGGCTGGAAAGGTTTTGATTTTGCTGCTGATTTTTCATTAGGCTCTATGTATAGCTTTAACCAGAATCATGAAATACGCAGGGGATACTCCTTTAGAGGAGGAGCGCTCAACGAGATATTAACAGACAGATGGCACAGGACTGACCCTTTTGACCTGAACAGCCCCTGGATTGAAGGTAAATACCCGGCACTAAGGTTTGATGTCAACTCTCACAGCTCGGTTAACAGAAATTCTAATTTTTGGCTTCACAATGTAACAGCGCTCCGGGCGAGGACAATGGAGCTGGGTTACGCCCTGCCAAAATCATTGATAAGCAGGGTTAATATCCAGAAGGCAAGGTTATTCGTGAATGGCTACAACCTGTTTTCTATTGACAATTTAAGGAAGTTTGGTGTTGATGCTGAAATTCAAAACGACAATGGATTACAGTACCCGCAGAACTCGTTTGTTAACATGGGTCTTAACCTAACCCTATAATCCTTTAATTAACTGATTATGAAACCATCATGATTTTGCCAAACCCGCAGGGGTAAAATTATCAAATTATGATTGCCCTGCCTGCTGGCAGACAGGTTCATCACCGTTAAAAAACAAAAAATAAACAGATGAAAAAGAAATTGTTAATCGTAATATTCGCTTTCTTCGCTTTTAGCGTTGGATGCAAGAAGGATTCCGAATATCTGGATATCAAACCTACCCAGGTACTGAGTACGGAGCTGGCGTTCAGCGACCCTGCGCAGGTTTTGTCTATCCTGGCTAACCTTTATACACGTCAATATGATCCTTCCAGAATAACTGACTGGCCGACTGTGGGCGATTTTAATGAAGCCTTTTATTCGGAAAATGGACGCTATAATGAATATCATGGCAATAATACATGGGGCTTTCAAGGGCCGCGGGGGCCAGATGTTGGCGGTGCTCAGACATTTCATTGGTCAACCTGGGACTATACGTATATTCGTGAGCTTAATTTATTTATCGAAAGATGTGCCACGGCAACTTCCCTCGATGCACCTACCAAAGCACTATACATAGCAGAGGCCAGGTATTTACGTGCAAGCTATTATTTAACCTTAGCACGCTTGTTTGGCGGAGTTCCGCTGATTTTACAATCGTTAGAGTATGATAATAGCGGGAATACCGTACCGCTCCAATATCCGAGAGTAAAAGAGTCTGAGATCTATGACTTTGTCATTAAGGAAGCGGAGGAACTAAAGCTGATACTTCCATCCAACAGAGATACCAAAGCAAGAGCTACCAAAGGCGCAGCTTTAGCCATGCAGTCGAGGGCGGCAATAACCGCAGCCTCAATTGCGAGATATGGCGCGACAACACCATCTGTATCTCTTGCTGGCGGACAAGTAGGTATACCGGCAAGTATGGCCGCAGGATATTATACAGCGGCACTGAAAGCCTCGCAGGAAATAATCAACGGTTCAGCGGGTGCTTATGCGTTGTATAAAAAACAACCTGGTAACCTTTCTGAGAATTTCGCGGCGTTATTTTATGATAAAACGCAGAATAATGAAGTAATCTGGGTTGACGATTTCGCATTGAAATTCAGAAGACATGGATTTACCCAGGTAAATCAGCCTCGTTTTGGTGCGGAAGAAGAAGAAGGAGGTCGTATTAATCCTTCACTAAATTTAGTGCAGTCATTTGAAAAGCTGGACAATACCTTTGCCCCTCTTCCAACGAATGACGCACAGGGTAATCTGATATACTACACAAAACAGGAAGACATCTTTGCAGGCAGGGATGCCCGCCTAGCCGGAACCGTTATAATACCGGGATCCAGTTTTAAAGCCCGACCCGTTGACATCTGGGCAGGTGTGCAGCTGGCTGACGGAAGTGTAATAACCGGAAGTGAGCGCGGCGCACAGAAAATTTTGCCAGGGAAAAGTGTGCCTGAACAGGTTGTAGGATTTGACGGACCCATTACCGGAATTGAACATTCTGCTCAAACGGGTTTTTATATCCGGAAATACAACGATCCGGCCATTGGCTCAGGTCAGCGTGGTATAGGAAGTGCTGTGTGGCAGATAAGGTATCGGTATGCCGAAATATTATTGAATGCAGCAGAAGCCGCTTTTGAACTCGGCCAGGCTCCCTTAGCTGCGGGCTATATGAACCAGGTACGGGAAAGGGCAGGATTAGTCATCCCCCTAACCGCCGCCGATATGTCGTTTGACCGGATCGTTCACGAACGCCGCGTTGAATTTGCCTTCGAAGGACAGTACTTCTTTGATCTCCGCCGTTTTAGAATAGCGCACAAGATATTCGACGGTGTGGCTCTGAATACGAATGACCTCTTAAGCAATTTATCAAGTGCGACCAAGCGCAGCACCCAGCCATATGGTTTATTGCCTTACAAATTTTACTCTCCGGGTTCGCCAAACGACGGTAAATGGATTTACAAGGTAAATTTATCCAACAGAGTGACAGCAAGCGATAACTGGCAATTCGGTAATTATTACAGTGAGATCAATGCCGGCATTCTGACCAATAATCCCAAATTAGTTAAGCAACCTAACCAATAAGTATTACTTATAAAACTATTAGCTATGAAGATAATATCTCATTGTATACTATTTTTTGCATTCTGTACTGTGATTATATCCTGTAAAAAGGATAACTATGATGCACCGGAAGCAACCCTAAGCGGTCGAATAGTTTATAAAGGCGAGCCGCTCAATTTTGAATATAATAGGGTAAATTATGAACTTTACCAACCGGGATTCGGCAAAACAGGGCCAATAGGCAGTGTATTCACACCTGAAGGAGGGTTTTCACATGTCCTTTTCGATGGGAATTACAAACTGGTAGTTCCAGCCGGACAGGGTCCCTTTGTGTGGAAGCAAACTTCTGCCGGTAAGCCGGACTCCGTCGCGATAACTTTAAAAGGAAGCTCGAATTTAGACATCGAAGTGCTGCCTTATTTTATGATAAGGACTCCCCAGTTATCTTTTGCAGGAGGCAAAGTAACAGGCACATGTAAGCTGGAGAAGATTGTAACTGATGCAAATGCAAAAACTATTGAACGTGTAACGCTCTATATCAGTAAGTTACAATTTGCTGATTCGCAAACAAATGTTGCTACCGCTAATCTTGCGGGGAGTGCTATTACCGATCTGAATAATGTAAGTGTAAGCGTCACAGTCCCTGCGCTGGTGCCTACCCAAAACTATGTGTTTGCGCGGATAGGAGTTAAATTTTCTGGTGTAGATGATATGATATTCGGTCCGACGGTGAAACTGAGTTTTTAAGGTCAGTACGCGAAGTAGCAGGATGGGAGTTTAAAGTATATATATGCTGCAAAGAAATTTACTGTTACTGATATTATTTGCTTGTTTGGATTTGAGTGCTCAGGTGCCTGTTGATTTATCAGGTCTGAGCAAGAAAAATGGAACTAAAGCAGACTTGAAAAATTCTTTGTTAACGGTGAGCTGGCCTGCTGAGGGAACTCAGCGGGCCCTTATAATCCTGGACCTCGAAGGAACCAAGCCGCTGCTACGAAGTATTCAGTTAAGCCAGCAAGGCGTATTCAAAGAGATTGGTGCTGATCTTGAGCCGAGTTTCCTGCTAACGGTCGGTAAAAGGACCTTAAGTAAATCAAGCGGCGGCTGGGACGTGTTTTTTGACAGGGTGCCTACGCGCCCGTATCGCTCTTACGCAGTTGATTTTAATAAACGCAGCGTCAGTGTAGTTAGCACCGGCTCACAAACCATCATAAAAATCGGCGAAGTGAGTGCGGCCTCCTTCCGGGGTACGATTGAAATTACTTTATACAGCGGCAGTCCGTTATTTAATATAGCTGCTGTAATGGAAACCCAGATAGATTCGACAGCAATTCTATATGATGCCGGTTTGGTAAGCAAGAAACAGTTGTGGGATAATATTTCCTGGTCGGATGTAAGGGGCAGCTTGCAAACGGCAAATGTGAAATCGCTGGACGCTGCCCGTAATATAGAGGTAAAATATCGAACGATAATAGGAGAGACCGGTGGCGGCAGTCTCGCTCTTTTCCCCGCGCCCCATCAATATTTCTACCCGCTGGATGAGGCTTTCAACCTGAAATTTACCTGGTATGGGAGCAATTATATGGATAAGATTCCTGGCTTCGGTATGGGCATCCGGCAGGATCCATTAGGGGATAAGCGATATGTACCCTGGTTTAATGCTCCTCCTGGTACGAAACAGAGGCTGAATTTCTTTTGCCTGCTGGGCGCCGGCAATGCGGGTTCTGTATTAGAAGAGGTTAAGAGGTTTACTCATCAGGATTCTTATGCGCCACTACCGGGGTATAAAACCATGTCGAGCCATTTCCATAATGAGTTTACCATGAATGTGGCTTTAAAAGGGTTGCCAATCCCTGAAAAGCCGGAGTTTGTAGAAGTATTTAAAAAAGCAGGCATTAACATCGTTCATTTGGGCGAGTTCCATGGGCCAGGGCATCCCAAAGGTCCCGATGAAGAAAGGCTTAAAGAATTACACGCCCTGTTTCAGCAGTGTGAACGCCTGTCGGACAAAGACTTTCTTTTACTGCCGGGAGAAGAGCCGAATAATTTTTATGGGGGCCATTGGCTTAATTTTTTCCCAAAACCCGTGTATTGGATCATGTCAAGGAAACCGGAAATGCCATTTGTAACCACCGATCCGAAATACGGCAAGGTTTACCGTATTGGCGATAAGAACGAAATGTTAAAGTTATTAGAATTGGAAAAAGGATTAGCGTGGACCGCCCATGCGCGAACTAAATCGTCGACCGGTTACCCCGATGTGTATAAAGAGGAACCCTTTTTTAAATCTGAGACCTTTATGGGGGCAGCCTGGAAAGCTATTCCGGCAGATCTTTCGCTGCCCACTTTAAGCAAACGGGTGCTCAACCTGATGGATGATATGTCGAACTGGGGATTGAAGAAACATGTCATTGCAGAATCCGACATTTTTACGGTCACCGAACAAAACGAAATGTATGCGCATTTAAATGTAAACTATCTTCAACTGAATAAGATACCAGCCTATAATGAAAGCTGGCAGCCCGTACTCGATGCTATGAGCCAGGGGAAATTCTTTGTATCAACCGGCGAGGTTTTGTTACCTGTTTTTACTGTAGATGGAAAAAAATCGGGCGAGACTGCTAGGGTTAACAACAACGGCAAAGCACAGATTGCATTGTCGGCAGACTGGACATTTCCGCTGAACTTTGCGGAGATCATTTCCGGGGATGGGAAAGAGGTTTTTCGCGAAAGGGTAAACCTGAATGACACAAAAGCTTTTGGTAAGAGAAAATTTACCTTCAATACCAATTTGAAAGGTCGCAAATGGGTGAGAGTGGAGGTATGGGATATTGCGGCTAACGGTGCTTTTACTCAGCAGGTGTGGCTGGAATAAATTCCGGACAACATGTGTGCAATGCCCGGGTAAGAAATTTTTCAGGGCTGCATGCATTTGAGATTCCAAGTTAGTACACTTATAAATTAATGTATAATATAGTGAATGCCTTAGATCTTAATAAAAAACTGCCTCTATGGCTTGCCATAGGAGCATTTATATTTGGTATCACTGCATTTAACAATAGGAAATCTCATTCGAAAGTATCGGAAAGTGATTTATTTATCGTGGATACTCTGGCTGGCGATTTAATAGTACCCTGGGGGATCATCTTTTTACCAGACAGAACAATGTTATTCACAGAGAGATCCGGAAATGTAAGGATATATCGAAACGGGAAGCTGGTTTCCGCCCCTGCACTACGGGTAAAAGAGGTAAACCCGTCAAGAAAGATGGGCTTACTGGGCATTGCCGTTCACCCCGGTTATAGTAAAAATAACTTCGTCTACATTTCCTACAATTATAAAACAGATAACAGAGCTCTGCTTCGTGTAATGAGATATCAGTTTCGAAATGACACACTGGTACAACCCAGGCTAATTATTGAAAATATAGATGCAAATGCTAATCATACAGGATCCCGCCTCAAGTTCGGCCCTGATCAAAAATTATATATCACAACCGGTGATGCAGACCGGCCGATGCTTGCACAAGATCTGAAATCGCTTAGCGGTAAAATTCTCCGTGTTAATGATGACGGGAGTATTCCGCCAGATAATCCTTTTGCCAGGAATGACACTGCAAGAAAAGAAATATGGAGTTATGGTCATCGAAATATACAGGGAATAGATTTTCAACCGGTTACTGGGTTTCTGTTCTGTTCAGAACACGGTCCCGCCGGGGGGGATGAAATTAACCATATTACCAAAGGCCTTAACTACGGATGGCCACTTATACACCACGGGGAGACAAGACAGGGGATGGTAGCGCCAATTATCCAATATACGCCTTCAATAGGTCCTTCTGAACTGGTATTTTATCAGGCGAATGCTTTTCCGGGTTTGAAAGGAAATTTGCTGCTTGCCAGTCTCAGAGGAGAATCAATTACACGTCTGATGCTTTCGAAAAACCAGATTATCGGACAGGAGGTTCTTTTAAAGCAAAGTTACGGTCGTTTAAGGGCTTTAACTGTCGGGCCTGATGGATACATATATTTTTCTACCTCGCAAATTGATCCCCCTGAGGGGAAAATACGGCCAGGTTATGATCTGCTTCTTCGTTTAAGACCCGCGAGAAAACGAGTCCAGGCCATTAAGGCTTCATCGGCTGTTTCGGGAACTCAAACAGGCAGTACATTACCAAGAACTTCCGGAAACCTTTACCAGCAATTATGCGCGGGCTGTCATGGTAAAAACCAGGATGGCACTGAAACAGCAAAGTCTTTCCGCGACGATATATGGGAATATGGATCTGGTAAAAAAGACATCATAAAAAATATCAGTGAAGGCATAGCTGAAAAAGGTATGCCTGCCTGGCAGGGCGCACTCAGCAAAAAAGAAATCGAGAGCATAGTCGCTTACATCACGGCACAGAAAAATTAAATTAAAAGATATCATAGGAATATTTTAAATTTTATGAAGAGGATGATATGAAATATTTAAACACCTACCCATGTTAAGAATTCTTTGTTTGTTCCTTTTAGTATGCCTGCTTTTAAACGGCTGTTCGAATAAGTCCTTAACGGGCGGAAACAATGCTGCAAGTAATAATTTGATTCCCCGGCGGGCTGAAGTTTTATTTTTAGGTAATGTGAGTAAACATCACGATTCCGGTAAATATGCGCCCTGGCTGGCAATTGCTACATTTAAAAGTGGAATAAACATTACCTATACCACCGATGTTCGGGATCTGAATTCCGGTAATCTGGCTAAATATGATGGTTTGATCATTTACGCTAACCATGATACCATATCGTCATCTCAGGAAGCTGCACTGAAAAATTTTGTAGAAAGCGGCAAGGGCCTGATACCCCTTCATTCCGCTGCTGGCTGTTTTAAGAACTCCGAATGGTATGTTAAAACTCTTGGAGGGCAATTTGCCTCCCATGGAAACGGATCGTTCATAGCCAGGATAAACAATAAATCTCATCCTGTAACTAAAGGTCTTACTGAATTTGAAACAACCGATGAAACGTACGTACATCAGAAAATAAATCCGGATATAACAGTCCTGATGGAACGGGTGGATGGAACCAAACGTGAGCCATATACCTGGGTACGAACACAAGGTCAGGGCAGAGTCTTTTACACCGCATACGGGCATGATGACAATACCTGGAAAAAATCTGAGTTTTTGAAATTAGTTACCAATGGAATTCTTTGGGCGATTGGGGATCGGGTAAACAGTCAGATAGCAGCCCTGAAAATCCCGGATGTAGACATCTATGCAGATACGCTTTCAAATTTTACAGCTCGCCACCTCGTTCCGAAGATACAGGAGGGGTTAACGCCCCAGGAATCGATGAAGCTCATGCAGGTGCCGGCCGATTTCGAGATCAAGCTATTTGCGGCTGAGCCCGACATCACTAATCCCATTGCAATGTCGTGGGATGAAAAAGGCCGTTTGTGGATCGTAGAATCTGTTGATTATCCTAATACTTTCCTGGAAACAGACGGTGCTGCAAATGACCGTATAAAGATTTGTGAAGACACGAATGGTGACGGAAAGGCCGATAAATTTACCGTGTTTGCGGATAAACTTAATATACCGACGAGCATGGTTTTTGCGAACGGAGGCGTAATTGTATCTATGGCGCCGAATTTTGTGTTTTTGAAAGATACGAATGGCGACGACAAAGCCGATGTCCGCGAGAACATTCTTACGGGTTTTGGCAAGAACGATACTCATGCGGGCCCGTCTAATTTACAGTATGGGTTCGATAATAAAATATGGGGAGTTCTGGGTTATTCCGGCTACAATGGAACTGTTAACGGAAATAGCGTACGGTTCGGGCAAGGCGTCTATCGTCTCGACCGGGATGGAAAGAATCTGGAATACCTTGCTTCCACCAGTAATAATACCTGGGGATTAGGATTCTCAGAAGACAATAATGTATTTATATCCACAGCTAATAATACACACAGCGCTTATTATTCTATGCCTGCCAAGTATATGCAAAGAGGTCTGCCGGGCAATAATATCCAGGCAGTTCAAAAAATTGATGGGCATTATGACGTTCACGCCATGACGCCCAATTTGCGTCAGGTGGATGTTGTAGGCGGCTTTACTTCTGCAGCAGGGCATCATCTATACACTGCAAGAAACTTTCCTAAAGAATACTGGAACAGGATCGCCCTGATCTGTGAACCAACAGTCCGCCTTATTCACAATGCCATTATTGAGCCGAAGGGTGCGGGCTTCACCGAAAGGGATGGCTGGAACTTTTTGGCCAGTTCTGACGAGTGGGTTAGCCCCGTTCAGGCGGAAGTGGGACCAGATGGTGCGGTTTGGGTAGCCGACTGGTACAATTTCGTTATACAGCACAACACCTTTGTTCCCCGTCAGGCTCCCACGGAAGTTATTTTGCCGCTCACCCAGGCAGATCAAAAAGGCGGTCAGGGGAATGCTCTTGCCACTAATTTAAGAGATCTCGATAGGGGGAGGGTATACCGCGTAGTGTACAAAAAAGGAAAATCATATACTCCGATAAGACTAACAGCCGGTGACACCCCAGGCTTACTGGCTGCCATGGAAAGTGATAATATGTTTTGGAGAATCACTGCGCAACGGTTGTTGGTGGAGTCAAAAGATCAGAGTGCGCTTCCGGGACTGTATAAAATTATAAACAATCAAAAAGTTGATGAAATTGGGCTTAATGGACCGGCTATAAATGCCCTATGGACCTTGCATGGACTGGGTGCGCTGAATGGCTCAAATGCAGCCGCCATACAGGTAGCTACAAAAGCTTTTACACATCCTGCAGCGGGAGTGAGAAAAGCAGCCGTTGAAGTGTTAGCTGATAACGGGCAAAGTACAGGCATTATACAGCGAAGCGGCTTAATCAGGGACCCGAATTTAAACGTCCGCAAAAGCGTGCTCCTGGCAATTGCAGCACTCCCCCCTTCACGGGAACTTGGAGCTCTGCTTTATGAGGCCAGCAAAGATCCGGAAAATGAAAAGGATGAATGGTTAGTCAAAGCAATATCCGCCGCGGCAATAGCTCAAAGAGAAGGATTCATGGCTGCAGCACCACCTGTTAATTCATCTGCCGATCCAGCTAAATTTAATTTCAGCGAGCGCCTGGCTACTCTGGCAAATCAGGAGATCTACCTTCTGGACAGAAGAGCTGCATTTATCGCCTCACCGGATGTTAAGGGAAAAGAATTGTTCCTTAAAACCACTTTAATAAGGAGGGGAGGGCGTTTAGAGGGGGTTCTCGCGGCCCAGGGAAATAAGAGCGATGGCTATGCACTGTTTGTTCAGGATGGAAAACTGAATTTCTTAGTGAACCAGGCTGGTAAAAGCTATATGGTGCAAACTACCGATACACTAAAGGAACGGTCTGAGATATTGGCAAGCCTGAACCATCAGGGAATGATAGATCTACAGGTGGATGGGAAAAAGGTGGGGCATGCTATGGGAGCTTCATTATTCAGCAAATCTTTAACGCAGGAGCTGCGGGTTGGCAGGGATTTGGACGGGGACGACAGGATAGGTAATTATACTGGACAGTTTCAACTGAGAGGGGAAATGCAGAACACATCGCTCGAATTAAAGGAGCCGGTGATAAAACCTTCTGTTACAACCAGCCCGGGCTCTGTATCATCGGTCACGGTTATAAGCATTAAAGTTGTGCCTGATATGATGCAGTATGACAAGAAATTATTTACGGTTAAAGCTGGACAAAAGATCACTATCGATTTTCAAAACCCTGATGGGATGCAGCATAACCTTGTTATAATCAAACCGGGGAGTCTGCCAAAGGTCGGCGCAGCTGCTGACGCGATGCTACGCGATCCGAAAGCGGCGGAGAAAAACTATGTTCCTGAAATCCCCGAGGTACTTCAGTGGATTAAGCTCTTAAATTCCGAAGAAAGCTTTCAGTTAACATTTACAGTGCCTGGTCAGCCAGGTGATTATCCTTTCGTATGTACCTTCCCGGGACATTGGCGGGGTATGAACGGAATAATGCGGGTAATTAAATAGCGGCAAATTAATCATGAATTCAAAAACTAATAAAAACATAATGACAATCAATCGCCTTTTTCAATCTTCCCGCAGAGTGTTTTTAATACTTGTGTGCGGGTTTGTTTATGTATCAATGAATTCCTGTAGTGTCAGAACAGGTGGAAGCGGCGCTTCATCTAAAAGCATCAGAGTTTTAATGGTGGGAGGAGGTTCCTCTCATAATTTCGATGTCTGGTATAAGGACGCAGATGCAAAAACCTTGAGCAGAGATGGCTTAGCCACTGTTACTTACACGAGTAATACCGATTCCATCGCTGAATACCTGAAGCAGGCCGATGTACTTTTTTTAAGCAACAATCAGCCCATTAAAGATGCGAACGTTCGCAGAGCCATATTTGATTTTGCATCTCAGGGCAAGGGTATCGTATTATCCCATGCTGCGTTGTGGTATAACTGGCTGGATTGGCCGGAGTATAATCTCCAATTAGCAGGCGGAGGTTCCAGGGGACACGACCGTTATGGCAGCTTCGAATTTAATGTTGTAAATAAGGAGCATCCAATCACAAAGGGAATAGAACCCAGGTTCACGTTAAAAGATGAACGTTATTATTATATACCTGATCCTGCCGGCCCGGGCATTGAGGTGCTGGCATCAAATAGCGTTTCAGGTTCTGATAAGATTTACCCGAGTGTATTTGTCGTTAAAAATACTACCACAAGGATAGCAGGGGTTGCACTGGGCCACGATGCAGAATCGCATAATATTGCTAACTATCAAACACTTTTGCGCAATGCAGTTAAATGGGTAGCGAGGAAATAAGTCAGCGTACCCGGTCGAGTATATTCCTGGTACCACTGAAACGGTGCCTACTCGTCTGTATTCTGTTATATTGCGTTAATCTGCAATCGACGGCACAGCTCGTTCGCGCAAAATCTGATACGATATTTCTTGCAGATCCAACAATCTTCTCGGATAAGAATGTGTATTATCTTTATGGTACGGGGAGTAGCAGGGGATTCCTTGTATATCGTTCAACTGACCTTGAAACATGGGAAGGCCCTGTCGGAAAGCGGGACGGGCATGCTTTGCTCAAAGGAGATAGCTATGGTTCGAAAGGATTCTGGGCTCCCCAGGTTTTTCGCTACAAGAAGAAATATTACATGGCCTATACGGCTGATGAGCAAATTGCCATAGCAGAGAGCGATAACCCGCTTGGCCCCTTTGTGCAAAAGGAGTTTAGGATCATCACCGGCCCGGGTAAACAGATCGACCCTTTTATTTTTATAGACAAAGGCAAGATCTATCTCTATCATGTTAGACTAACAGAGGGCAACAGGATCTATGTTGCGCAGCTGAAAGATGATCTTTCTGATATTGTTCCGGGAACAGCAGTGGAGTGCGTCAGCGCGACCCAACCCTGGGAAAACACAGCCAATGCGAACTGGCCGGTTGCCGAAGGGCCAACGGTAATAAGACGTGATAAACTGTATTACCTTTTTTATTCGGCCAACGACTTCCGAAACATCGATTACGGAATGGGTTATGCCACATCGCTTTCACCAACTGGCCCTTGGATTAAATTTGAGAATAATCCGGTCATCAGCCGCCACAACGTGAACGTAAACGGTCCCGGCCATGGAGATTTCTTTAAAGGACCTGATGGTGGTTTCCGGTATGTTTTTCATACGCATAACTCTGGTTCGAGGGTTTCACCGCGCGTTACCGTACTGGTCATAGCACAATTTATAGAGTCGGCCGGAAAGCCGAAACGACTGGTAATAGATACGGGAAGTATCAGGGCCTTGATGGCAAAAGATATTGAAAAACAATAATTTATAACATATATAATCAAACACTCTAAAAATGGACGACAAAAAAATTACGGTAGTTATTGTAGGTATGGGTTTCGGAAAGGAATTCATCCCGATTTACCAGAGCCATCCTAATATTAAAGCAGTGGGCATTTGTACCCGCAATAAAAATACCCTTGCAGAGCTTGCGGCTAAATTTAATCTTGATAAAAATCTCTGTTTTGAGAATTTCGAAGATATTCCGGGCAGAAGTGACGTGGACGCTATACATATTGTAACACCGGTGCCTGAGCATGCGAAGATGACGCTTGCATCCTTAAATGCAAACAAGCATACTGCTTGTACCATACCAATGGCTATGACCGTGGAAGACTGCACAGCCATTGTAGAAGCAAAGCGGCGAGCAAACAAAGTGTATATGATGATGGAAACGGCCTTATATACCAGGGAGTTTCTTTACGGTCTGGACCTTGCCGAAAAAGGTGCCCTTGGGAAGATCCAATTCGTAAGAGGTTCACATATTCAGGATATGAGCATGGACGGATGGGCAGATTACTGGAAAGGTTTCCCGCCGATGCTTAACGGGACTCATGCAATATCACCGCTTTTACGGATTAATAATACGAAAGCAGAGACGGTTGTCTGCCACGGCTCAGGAAGGTTGAGCGACGATCTTGCCAAACGATATGGCTCCCATTTCGCGGTAGAGACAGCCACGTTTACCTTAAAAAATTCGGATGTGATTGCCGAGGCAACCCGGTCTTTATTTGATGTAGTGAGGCAATACCGGGAAAGCTATGATGTATATGGAACAAAAATGTCATTCGAATGGGAGCAATTGCAGGATGAAAGCCATATCGTTTTCGACGGCGGTGAAAATGCCAGCAGAATAGATGTGCCGGACACGGATCAAATGCTTATAGAAGAAATTGCTCACTTTACCCGGCGGGAAAAGATTGACGATCCGAACCATGTTTCGTTTCTTCAGGGCGCCGGACACGGAGGTTCACATCCTCACCTTGTACAGGAGTTTGTAGCAGCGATCATTGAAGGGAGAAACTCGGCGGTTGATGCAGACATCGCTGCAAACTATACTTCCGCAGGTATTTGTGCGCACGAATCAGCAATGAACAACGGCAACCGGGTGAATATCCCGAGCTTTGAATTGTAATATCTTATTATAACACATATTGAAGTATTATGCAGTTTGGAGTAAGTACGTTTCTTTGGGCATCGCCATTTAGCACAAATTCTTTCGATCTTGTTTACAAGATCAAAGACATGGGTTTTGATATTATAGAAGTGGCGGTCGAGAATAAAGATCTGATCGACTGGACGAAGCTCAAGAGGATCGTGAAAGAAACCGGCTTGCAGGTCACTATAAGCGGGGCCTTTGGGGCTAACAGAGATATCTCCAGCGATGACCCTGATATCCGTGAGAATGGCTTGAAGTATATTACGGATTGTATCACCATTGCGCAAGACATGGGAAGTCCCATATTTGGCGGTCCGGTATATTCGGCTGTTGGGAAAACCAGGTTTATATCCGACGAGCAGAAAAAGAGAGAACGAGCGTGGTGCGTGGAGAATCTCATAAAAGCAGGCAAATTTGCTGAAGAGCGTGGAATTATTGTCGGCCTTGAGCCCTTGAATAGATTTGAAACCGATATGGTTAATACCGCGGATCAGGCAATTTCACTGGTAAAAGAAGCCGGCCACCCGAGCATTAAAATTCAATTAGATACCTTTCACTGCAACATTGAGGAGAAAAGTATACCAGAAACAATACGGAAAATTGGCAAAGACCTATTATGTCACATCCAGGCCAATGAAAGCGACCGGGGAACACCCGGCACCGGCAATGTAGACTGGGAAGGCATGCGCGACGCCCTTACAGACATAGGCTACGACAAGGCGATCGTTATTGAAACCTTTGGAGAAGTATCAGAGGAGATAGCGCGCGCCGCCAGCATATGGCGGCCTTTGGCAAACAGCTCAGATGAACTCGCGGCAGAAGGTTTGCAATTCTATAAAAAACTTTTTAACTCAATAAACCACTAATTAAACACAGCTCAACAAAATGATTAAAGCACAAGTGATTACTAACGATACTGACCAGCGGGCAAAAACATTACTGTTTTGGGGCTGCTTTATGGCGATTGTGGCATCAGCCTTTGGCTTTGTATTCCGGGCTTTTATTATGGCAGACTGGGGAATACAATTCGGATTAAGTAAAACCCAGCAGGGAGAAATTTTCGGTGTTGGATTTTGGCCCTTCGGGATAAGTATTGTTCTTTTCAGCCTCATAATTGACAAAATTGGGTATAAAAAATCAATGGTATTTGGTTTCATCTGCCATTTATTATCGGTTGTTATCACGATCATGGCCAGTGGATATTGGATGCTTTATTTGGGAACATTCCTGTTTGCTTTAGGAAATGGTGCTGTGGAAGCCGTGGTTAACCCCGTGGTAGCTACAATGTATCCTAAAGAGAAAACAAAGTGGCTTAACATCTTACATGCTGCCTGGCCGGTTGGAATGGCGATTGGAGGTATACTCGGCATTGCCATGATAAACCAAAAGCTGCCGTGGGAGTTTATTATCGGCTTAATTATGCTTCCTACAATTATCTATGGGTGGGTAATAGTAAAGCGCACTTTCCCTTTAAATGAACGGGTGAAAGCAGGAGTGTCCTATTTAGAAATGCTTAAGGAAGTCGGTATTTTAGGATTCCTTATTATTATAGCCCTAAGTATGTTTCAATTAGGCAGCCTGTTCTTGTGGTCGTATGCTGTAAGCATAATAGCTACTCTGGGTATTGTTGGAATCTTCGGCTATTATGTAAGGTCATTAGGACGACCGTTATTTATTTTGCTTTTGCTGATCATGATACCATTAGCTACAACTGAATTAGGTACAGATAGCTGGATAACTGATTTAATGACCCCCGCTATGCAAAAAATGGGACTTCAGGGAGGTTGGGTATTGATCTACACTTCCATAATTATGGCTATATTAAGATTTTACTCCGGCCCGATAGTGCATAAGCTCTCGCCGGTAGGGCTGCTTGCAGCAAGCTCGGCTATTGCAGCTGCAGGTTTATTTTTCCTTTCCTATTCATCCGGTTTAATGATCATAGTTGCAGCTACTGTATACGCATTAGGAAAAACCTATTTCTGGCCTACTATGCTCGGCGTGGTTTCCGAGCAGTTTCCAAAGGGAGGTGCACTTGCTTTGAATTTCACTGGTGCGGTAGGAATGATGGGAGTGGGGGTAATCGGCGCGGTGATACTTGGATTCGTACAGGACAAGCAGCTCGACCAAAATCTCGCCCTGTATGACCGGAATAATAATACAGCTCTTCACTCCACCTACGTTACCGAAGAGAAAAAGGGACTCTTCGGTTCATATAGAGCCATTGACGGAAATAAATTGCTAAACGCACCTCCGGAAACCGTACTA
The DNA here is from genome assembly GCF_037719425.1 of Daejeonella sp. Taxonomy (GTDB): domain Bacteria; phylum Bacteroidota; class Bacteroidia; order Sphingobacteriales; family Sphingobacteriaceae; genus Daejeonella. Next base: position 22,959 of record NZ_JBBJNI010000035.1, read on the forward strand.
ACTATTAATAATGTTCAGAATGATGCGAAAAAGAATGCGCTAAGAACAGTTACGATATTCCCGGTAATCATGCTGATATTTTATCTGGCGTTAATTTTCTACTTTAAGACCAAAAAAGGGGGCTATAAGCCGGTGGAGTTAAGTAAAGATGAGGCATTGCCGATGGCAGAATTCTGAGAAAAGAATGAGAAAATGTTTTAAAAGCCTGCAGCTATTAAAATTCCTTGTCACCGAATTCACTGGCAGGCAACTTACTCTTGCTGCTTAGCCTGTTCAAATTGAAGCTAAAATTCAGAAGGAACACATCGGTTTCATAAATGTAATTGGTCGTTGTGTAAAACTCGCGACCCATTGTGGTTATTCTTTGTCGCTGTGTGTGATTCGTCCCCAAATCCATATTTTGCCATTGCAGCGAAGCTGAAAGCTGTCCCTTCATGAGTGTTTTTTTCACTGAGGTGTTGGGCACGATAAAACGCGAGTCTTTGCCTTGCGCAGTAGGGCGTTCAGAAAGGTAATTTAAATTGCCCTGCAAGCTCCAGGTAGAAGACAGTTTGAAACCGGTGTTCGCATTAAAACTATACACCCATGCTGTATTGTTAATAGGCGACGATACATCCAAAATGTTAATTGTGCCGTTAACTTTGTAATTATAAAGATTGGCACCCAGATAAAGTGTCCACCATTTAGCTGGCTGGAGGTTAGTGCCCATTTCGACTCCAAATGAACGCGCACGCGATGCATTCGTAAACACCCTGTTGAGAATGCTGTCAGCATATACCGAATTCACCCGTTGAATTGGGTTTTTAATTCCCTGATAATAGAGCGTGGTAAAAAATGACCCTGACGAAAAATTTCTGATCAGGCCCAACTCAGCCAGGTCGATAAATTCTGGAAGCAGGTCCGGATCCCCCTGTTCCAATGTCTCAGAGTGCTCACGCTCCGGGATTGGATTCAGCTCAAAATTATTGCGTCGCTGCACACGTTTGCTGTAACCCGCTTTCGCTTTCCAGCCGGTTGAGATGTTATAAAGTAAGTTCGCTGACGGGAAAAGATTCGATAGATTTAGAATATGAGGATTTGGATCGTAGGAGAGGTTTACCGTCCGCGCCGCATATTCATAACGTAATCCGCCAACATATTCCAGCTTGCCCGATTTTCCTGAGTATTGCGAATAAACCGAGTTAATCTGATTTTTGGCCTTTGCCGTTCCACGGAAGCGGGCTGCATCTGGCTGTGATGCTGCTGGTGTAACGGAGTACTCAAATTTGCCGTCCTGTGTATCGTATCTGAATTGGTATCCCGTTTCTAATTTTCCTCCGCCCAAAGGCAATGCGTGATCCAGTTTGAACCTGTAGCCATTAATTGGATTTTCGTAGGGATTGTAAACATCCTGTATTACGATGGCATTATTAGGGTGATTTAGGTTTTTGTTACTGGTGTTACCGTACAAACGCGCACGCTCATAAAGAGCAGAAACGGCAATGGTAGATTTATCGCTAAATTTATGTGTGTAGTCAAAATTTCCAAGAGTGAAATTACCCTGCTTTGTTTGCAGATTGGAGTTAAAATATGTAGTAGATCTTTGCAGGGCATTAGTTGTTAAATTCGACGTTGTATTGTTGTAAAGTAGGTCTGCTAGACGGGCCTGATAACGCTTGCCAGCAAAAAAACCTGCCGATAAAGTATTCATTGTGTCGGGAGTAAAGCTGATTGTGGTGCGACCAGCGTAGTTATATTTGTCGAAACTGCGCTCCCCGTTGGACGGGAAACGGGTTATGGTGTTGGTAGTAAAGTTTTTAATAGATACATCGCCTTCGCGATAGCCAGCATTATCATTACGTGTATAATTTCCGCCTGCACTTATGTCCCATTTATCGCTCTTTGCATTTATGGTCAGGTCACCGCCAAAACGCTTTGATGATTTTTTATTGCCATAATCTTTGGTGGATGGCAAACCCGCCAGTGTATTTGCAGCAAGGGTAAGCCCATTTGTTGCCCCTTTTTTGGTGATGATATTGATAATGCCACCTTTGCCATCCGGATCATATTTAGCCGAAGGCGCTGTAATCAGTTCAATGTTTTCAAGCATATTGGCCGGGATTTGGCTCAGCACAGTCTGAGCATCAGTTAGCACTGGTTTGCCATTGATCAGCACTAAAAACCCGCTTGATCCGCGTATACTTATTTCACCCTGGCCGTCAACAGAAACAGAGGGTAGGTTTTTCAAAACATCCACAGCATTGCCGCCCTTCGCCGATTCAAATTGACCTGCCCTGTAGGTTTGCTTATCAATCTTGCTTAGCGCATCGAGCTTTTCACCGGTTATGTTCACCTGATTAAGCATTTGGCTTCCTGGCTGAATTTGGACGTTCCCAAGATCCAATATTTGTCCGCTTGCTACTACAATTTCAGAAACCACCTTTGAATCGTACCCAATAAAAGCAATTTTAAGCCGGTAATTTCCAGATTGAAGACCTCGAAAATCGAATCCGCCGTTCGCTTTTGTTATCATGCCAGCCACCAGTGAAGAGTCTGCGGTCTTGAATAGAGCCACGCTTGCAAATTCTACGGGGGTTTTGCCAGACTTATCGAAAACAAGGCCTTTGATAGAAGATGTTTGGGAAAATGCGCTTATCGAAGTTAAGGACAGAAGGATTAATAAAGCAAGCTTATTGAGTGTCATTAAGTCGATATCAGATGAATGAACAAATGGTTAAAAAAAAGCCCTGTTACGAGAATAAAAGGGCTTTTTTTTGTCTCTTTCACGTCCTTAGCAGACTTTGCCCGCTTTTGATCGCCTTTGACGATTGAAGCGGAGAGCTAGGGATTCGAACCCACTCTGAAATATACTGATAACCAATATCTTACGTGGGTAATGGGTTCTTACTCACCGAATTACGCACCACTTTATTACTACAGATTAAATGCAAATCTTAAAGTATAAAGATATAAATTATGGGAATATATATCAATTTAAAGTGCAAAAATCAGAGGATAACGGTCACAAAACGTTTCTATTCTGAGCTATAATATCTTTGCCGGATAATCTGTGCTCGTATACCATCGATTTCATCTTAGCCTTATTTATCCTTAGGTTTCAAATAGTAGAATATCAGAAAATGAACTTAAAATCTTACCCAAAATTTCTTAATTTAACTTGCAACATTCTTGCAGAATCTCTCGTATTAAGTTATATTACTCTTTGATATTCATAAAGTTCAATTACTTTTTATAGATGGCAAGATGTATAAAATCAACTTAAAAAATGCTTTAAAGACCTTTTTAGTATTATCAATATGCCTGTTTTTTGAAAATGCATATAGCCAAACCGCTAAAGGATATTGGCTGGCAGGAGGCCAGGCGGCCTTCAGTTCTGACAGAAATGATGATGGCGGAACAGTTCTAAATCGAAAGATATTCCAGGCTTCTCCGATGTCCGGATATTTTTTTATAAACAACTTGGCTGGCGGCTTAAGAACATCATTTAGATATACCCATTTATCCTCTTCAGAAAATTATACCAGTTTTTCAGCTGGCCCTTTTGTAAGGGGCTATTTTCTTCCTGTTGAAAGGAAAGTCAACCTTTTCGCCCAGGCTGACTATATGTACGAAAACCAAGTTAAGGCCAACATTTACTCTGTTAACGCAGGCCCGGTAATCTATTTTCATGACAACGTAGGAATAGAATTTACCGTAGGTTATTCTGTATCTGCATATAAAGGAACGCCTGCACAATACAGAACACTTCAATCTGGAATAGGGTTACAGATCCATCTTAATAAGGATTAATCAAATAAATTATGAAAATCTCTTCATCTAAATATAAAATAGCTATCCTCTCTATTGTAATAGTAGTATTGATGGTCTCAGCTGCTATCGGCCAAACCTCCAAGGGCAACTGGCTGGTTGGCGGTTCAGGCAACTTTTACTTTACTGACCTAGTTGATGATCCCATAATTGATGAACATTCAACCACTACAATAAACTTGTCGCCGGTAATAGGATATTTTTTGAAAAATAACTTTGTCATTGGCTTAAAGCCTTCTTTTAGTTATACCGGGTACGACGGCGACAATTTAAGTTATAATCGAAACTACAGCATAGGTCCGCTCATTCGTTATTACTTTCTGCCTTCGGATAAGGAGTTTAATTTGTTCGTGCAGGGAGATTTTCAATATGGCGTTGAGCATTCAGGGAATTATATACAAAGAAGTTCGGGCAGTTCCACAAGTTATTCCTTCTTAGCAGGTCCAGTTGTATTTCTGAACAGCAGCGTAGGAATTGAATTTATTTCCGGTTACACATCATTCAGAAATGTAAAGTTTGGCCGAAAAAATGACAAATTCCAGGCGGGAATCGGATTTCAAATTCATTTAAAAAAATAATAAAACCTACTTCTAAATCTATCACCATGAAAAAAAAGTTACCTAAAATCGTATTACTCCTGCTGACTGTTGTATACAGTGCTGTATCAGGACAGACAGTCATTGACTACGAAGATTTTAATTCTTCAGCCTGTAACGCTTTCAGTAGCACAACAAATGTCGGGGGTATCCCTCACCGTACCGTTAAAGGTCAACCTCAAAAGATGACGGGCGCACTAAATTTAAGAGCTGATTATGACATTGCGACCCCTCGGGGAACTGAATATGCCATTACTTATGCTTTTAAGCAGGCATACAGTTACAAAATTACGATCAGTGTCATCCGGGCAAATCCTACAGGAAACGCAGGCGCAATTATTCGGCTCCGGACAGATCTTGCCAATACAATTGGTGTCAATACCCTCTGTTCAGGTCCGCAATCAATCGATCCTTCGGCATCAGGCAATTTAAAACAAAGTGAGCAGATGCCAAGTACAGCATGGTCACAAACGCCAAATACCCTCGTTTTTAATTACACCAACCTTGCTGCTGCTCAGTCTTATTTACTGATTGCTGCCATTCCGCCATTGAACGCAAGCCCCCAAACTCTTCTGATCAGAAAAATACTTATCGAAGAAGTCGGTTCAGCAGATCTAGAACTTTCCCCCGCTTCCCTGACTACTGCCTGTGGTACGGCAGTAACTCAAACATTTTCTGTTGCTAACCCCAATGGTGTTGCAAACATAACCGGCTATGACTGGGATTTAGGAAATTCAAGTAATGGCTGGACTTATAACGGGAGTCCGGCTCCGCAGTTCATTTCAACCGGGTCGCCATCATTAACATTAACATCTTCCTGCACTGGTGCTGGGCTGCAAAATGTCAAAGTAACTGTTAAGGTAAATAATGCCGCGTATAAAACATATACGAGTATCGTTTCTGCCGGGCCGGTGTCCTTCAATATTTCCGGTGATAACACGATATGCTCAGGAACCGTTACTTATACGCCTGATAATATACCTTGCAATTCTACTGTTAGCTGGAGCGTCTCCGGAACTTTGGCAATTGCGGGAACCAGTGGCAATTCAGTAGATGTCTATGGAACTGGCGAGGGAGCCGGGATTTTAACGGCTACCATATCAGGTGGTTGCTCCGGGGTGATGAACAAATCAATTCAAACAGGATACCCCATTGCACCCTATTTTATTGACATCTTCGATCCGAGCTCGCAGCCTGAATACTTGTGTCCGAATACCACTTATCGTGCAGAGGCGAGTTGGTCGGGTGCCTCATACTTTGAGTTCCATTGGAGTTTACCTACAGACTGGACATCTCCTAACGGAACCGGCAGCGCGTTTACCACATCCGGTTTGCAAGCTATGATCACGTTCACAACCGGCTCAATTCCAACCACTTCACCTTTCACCGTCCGGGGAGTAAATGCATGCGGAATAGGTGATGGATATACTATTTATGTATCTACAGAAAATTGTTCGATGCTGAGGTATAGCATATATCCTAACCCTGCTGCTGATGAAATAAGGGTAAGCAGTTCGGCCAAAAGTGTTCCGAATACTAAAGATTATGAGATTCGTCTATATAATGAAGGTGGAAAAGTGCTGAAATCCTTAAGAAGCAACCCAAAAGTGAGTGAGACAAGGATGAACACGCAGGATATTCCAAATGGTACGTATTTTCTTCACATCATTGAGGGTAAAGAAGTCACCAAAAAGCAGATTATAATTAATCATTAATGCTTCAAAATCATCCAAAATACCCTTCTCGATCTGGGAGGGTTTTTTGTTTAACCCATAATTTACGCAAAGGAATTGATCATGAGTTTAAACTATATGTCCTTCAAAAAAACCGGTAGATCCGCAACATCCGGTTATGCGGTTGGTATGAGCACCCTATCTGAAAAGAAACGCAGCGACTACTATTTTTTCCGGTAAAAACCAAAGCGAAACTCCCAGTTTCGCAAGTCGCAAAAATTTGGAGGGCAAAAATATCCATTAACACGTTATCGAGGCCTTTTTTGATCCATTTTTAGTTTAGTTGCTTCTTCTTTGGCCAGTACAGCCTCCTTTTCAACTTGTCTGGCTGTGGCTTCAGCCTGCACGATAGCCAGTTGTTGAGCTTCCAGTTGCTTTGTTTTGGCTTCCATATCTTCGGGGTTGTGGTGATAAAGCGTGTCTGTTCGGTACGCTACATCCGGGTTGGTCTGCCTGACCATTCGAAATTTCACATCGTTTTCCTGCATCCGTTCGTTTTCGCTCCATAGGTTAAGGGATGTTCCAACGGCTATCGAGGTAACAATCAGCAGGATTATACCGCCAAAGATAAATCCCTTGGTTTTATCCTCAAAACGGTGCAATGCCTTTACCTTAATCTCCTTGGGCAGTTCCCGGACCATAATATCCTGGCTTATGGTTAATTCCCTGATTGAGGATACCAAAGTTTTGAAGTCTTGTGCACGCTCTTCTATCTTTTCCAGCAGGGGCAGGATTTGATCCTGTTCGCCGTGTTTTTTGATCAGCTTTTTAAGTTCAGCGAACTGTTCCTCATAATCTTTGATCTCCGGGAATTTGATCTCCTTGTTTTCCAGCTGTGTTACCCGTTCTTCGATCCGTAGGGTAACCTCCTGGTTATCCTGTAATTGTTCCTGTATTTCATGTGTATTCATAATTACCTGCTTAATCCATGTGATTGTTCCTGTTGATGTTGTTTTCTTTTTCTGCGCCGTTTTTCTGCATCACCCACCGGGTCAGGTTCAGCCGCTGCAAATTCAGGACTTAGCAGAACTTCCATTACGCCTTTTCCGCTATCGCGGCTATGTTGGTTTGCCGTTTCCCGTAACTGTTCGACAAGC
>NZ_JBBJNI010000190.1:0-6844 GCF_037719425.1 Daejeonella sp.
AGTATATCCTCCGTCAACACCCAGAGTATGAAGCTCCATCACTTCGCGGGCATAATTTTCATTAAGTCCCTGTGTTTTTTTATTCTGCTGAAGTTTGGCAATCGCTTTTGCCCTCATTGAGGTGTCAGCAACATTCATTGACACGCTTGAAGCAATTCGCTTTTGAAGCTGCGGATTAGCTGGCTGTGCAAGGCTTTCGGGCGTACCAGAGCTGCTGAAATTATCCAGATAAGTCAGCATCGCCGGAGCTTTTGCCGTTTCGAGAACCAACTCCTCAAAACTTCCGAACACATTTGGCCGGATCACATCCCGTTCATACGCCGGAATAAATTCCGCTGATTGCCCTTTAGATAAGGAAACGTTAAAGTGATTGAACCAAAAGTCAGTTAACAGCTCGCGGGTTTGGTTATTGGAATAGGCTGCACGAAGTATTTTTTGACTGATCAATTGTCGCTGAAGGTCTGCCTGAGGTCTATACCCATGTTGTTTCATATAGTCCATAAGCTGCTGCCGATAGTCTTTTTTACCGGCTTGCGCAACGGAATCTTTATGGATCACGCCGTCCCTTATCGCCATCCTGAGAATCTGGCCACCGTTCGGATATATTTTAGAAACCTCATTGTTACTGAGGTTGATCGCGTCATAATTTTTGAGCATCAACTTTAGTGAGTCGTCCGCTAAATCACCTTTCAATTGCTGCGTAAACCACTTCTCAAGACCCATTTTAATCGCTGCATCAATATCGCCTGGCCTTGCCCCGTACGTAAAGCGGCTTAATAAATGAGCAGCGGCCTGTCGTTCAGTAAGCCCTGCGCTCTTGTATGGAAAAGCGGAATTTGCGGGTGTTTCTCTTATAAACGATGAGAACATTATTAGCGTAACAAATACGCCGAAGGGCAGGAAGAAATATTTTAACGTGGTTTTCATATTTGCACCATTGATTATATCTGTCTGACTACAGAAATTCAGGAAGGATTAAAACCAAAAAGGATTTAACTAACAAAAATTCATAGAGGCTCCGGCTTTAGCATTTTGATTAACCGGGGAAGCATTTCGAACAGCACATACCTCGGCACGATTGTGTGGTGATGTTGACAGCTTATGCGTAGCCAATGCGATGATTACTTTCAACTCTCCACTTTCAACTTTCAATTTAATAAGGGATACCAATTCCTTACCCTGACATCGATCTTCCTGTTCTTATTGTTAACCAGTTTCTTAAAGGCATTGATATCCTGTCCCCGGTGGTGGTACGGATAAACTATTGAGGGCTTAAATTCCAGCACGGCACTCGCTGCCTGATTAATATCCATCGTATACGGCAAATTCATACATACAAAAGCAATGTCAACATCTTCGAGGGCGCGCATTTCCGGAATATCTTCGGTATCTCCGGATATGTAAATGCTCTTTCCGCCAATCGTCAGCAGATAACCATTTCCCCGGCCTTTCGCATGACGCGAGTCCATCGTCTGGGGAAGATTGTACATTGGAACAGCCTTCACCATAATGGCTAGCTGACTGGTCTGCATTCCATTATTCAGTATCACCAGTTTATCCCGCGATGACGCGGGAAGCTGGATTGCTACCGCCTGGGGAGCCACTATTATTGCTTTTTTGGTGTTTAACGCTTCGAGGGCTTTTAGATCCAGGTGATCACCATGGATGTCGGTTATCAGGATAATATCCGGCGCTGCAAATGTCTTGTACATCTCACGATTACCTGTAGGATCTACATAAATTATTTTATTATCCCAGGTAAGTACAAAAGAGGCGTGTGTTACCGGATTGATTTTAAGCAATCCTTTACTGGTCTTAATCTCATCACTTGCACTTTTCTGCGCCATTACCTGAGAAATCCCCAGAATAAACACGGCTAAAAATATCTTGAATTTCATGAAAGTAATTTTAAACCAAAATAATCAATTATCCGCTGGTTCCCAGACACCGATTGTAACGTTTTATTAGTCACTGCGATTATAGGGCCAACCCGTGAATTTCGCTTGTTTTCTTCAGCCTTTTAGAAACATCTGATACTCCAGCTTTAATTCATTCAAACAATCAGCACATAAGCATTTCTCGAAAGACTCGCTCACAAATTGCAATTCATTGAGACTTAGCTGCACCTGACTGCACTGGCATTGGAAATAAGAATTTGCTTTACACACGACGGGTTTGCTGCAGCGCTCGCATAAGATGATTTCGTGTTTAATGTGAGTCATTCGTTGTACGTGATACGTTTTAAGTTTCCTAAACGCTGTAAAGTTATAAGTTGTAGGTTTTAAGTATCTAAGCGCTGTGTCACCGGGCGGCACGTAGAATGTACAAATGCAGGTTCGGCTTAAAAGTAAAGGAATTAGGGACTGATTGGCTTGAGGAATTTTAAACATAACGTTGAGTTCTCAACATGAATCGAATAAGAAACGATTGGAATCTGAAATTCAGTTAAGGATAAAAAACTTATATTGGTGTGTGTTGTTTACCTGTTAACTAAACGAAGATCACAAAATGAAAAATTATCTGATTACCATTTTATGCTGTATAATGCTAAGCTCATGTACCGAAAAGCAACAGGAATTTTCAAGCGTCAAAAAAGGAATGACAAAGGAAGAAGTAATAAAACAGGTTGGGGAACCGACTTCTAAGCGTGATGTCCTGGTAGCTGAGATGTGGAAGTATGACCTTGCTGACCGGACGGTAGTTTTCAGAAACGGCGCTGTATATGATATTATTACCTCAACGAAAGCTCGGGTAGATTCCATTGAATCTACGCTGAAGGGCGCCGGAAAGGAAATTAAGGAAAAGCTTCAGCAAACCGGAAATACCATTGACAGTGCTGGGCGCAGATTAAAAGATAAGATCGATGGTGATTCTGTGAAGAAAAAGTGATTCCTTAGCGGAGAATGATAATAAATTCGACGAACCCATTTGACGGTGCTGTCATTCAGTCTTATGAAACACATACTGCGAATGAAGTGGCAGGCATTGTTAACGCAGTAAATAGCGCATGGGCGAACTGGAGAAATGTACCATTCTCCAAAAAAGCAGAACTTCTAAATAACACGGCCCGCATTCTCCGTGAACGCAAGTCCGACCTTGCCATGCTTATGGCCCTGGAAATGGGTAAGCCTTTAAAGGGTGGAATTGCTGAGATCGAGAAATGTGCAGAATGCTGTGAATTTTATGCTAAAAATGCCGCGGATCTTTTAAAGCCTGAACTGATAAGTACCGACGCATCGAAGAGTTACGTAACCTTTGAGCCGATTGGTGTTGTACTGGCAATTATGCCGTGGAATTTTCCTTTCTGGCAGGTGACCAGATTTCTTGCCCCTACTCTTATGGCAGGTAACTGCGGTATCCTCAAACATGCTTCAAATGTTTTTGGCTGCGCCATTGAAATTGAGAACATTATTAAAGCAGCAGGCTTCCCCGAAAATGTATTCAGGACGCTTCTAATCCCGGGCTCCGAAGTGAATGCCGTTATCGAAAACGAATGGGTAAGGGCTGTAACACTTACGGGCAGCACCGCTGCAGGTAAAAAAGTAGCTGAAAAAGCAGGGTCACTGATAAAAAAAACTGTTCTTGAGCTAGGCGGAAGTGATGCCTATGTCATCCTTCATGACGCTGATCTGGAACTGGCTGCCGAGACTTGTGTAAACAGCCGGACAATCAATAGCGGACAAAGCTGTATTGCAGCAAAACGTTTTATTGTTGTCGAGGAGGTGATTGAAAAATTTACAGAGCTTTTTGTAAAAAAAATGTCCTCGAAAATAATGGGCGATCCCATTGACGAAAAAACTGATATTGGTCCCCAGGCGCGAATGGACTTAAGAGACGAGCTCCATGAACAGGTGAAGGAAAGCCTGAATATGAACGCCACATGTTTATTGGGCGGATTCATCCCTGATGGGAATAATGCATTTTATCCTCCTACTGTATTAACGAACGTCACCAAAGGTATGCCTGCTTATGACGAGGAGCTATTCGGTCCGGTTGCAGCAATCATCAGCGCTAAAGATGAACAGCACGCGATCCACCTTGCTAATGATTCGGTCTTTGGCCTTGGAGCCGCAATATTTTCGAGGGATGTAAAAAGGGTCGAAAACATTGCAGCAACACAGCTCCAGGCGGGCGCATGCTTTGTAAACGCCCTGGTTAAGTCAGACTCCCGCTTACCTTTCGGCGGGATCAAACAGTCCGGGTATGGACGTGAGCTTTCTCATTACGGGATTAAGGAGTTTGTAAATATAAAGACGGTGTATATTAAATAAGCGTAGGAATTAACCGCAAAGAGCGCAGAGTTTTACGCAGAGGGGCGCAAAGAATTACAAAAATATTAACGCCAAACTATTTTAGTTCTCTGCGTTGCAACTCGCGATCTCTGCCCCTACCTGCCGTCAGGCAGGGTTAAAACTCGTTGTACATATCAAAAAAGACCCCTCACTGACACTTCCCCTACCAAAAAATACCTTGCAAACCCCTATCTTTGCAGCGAATTGAATATGAATGAGTAAAAGAGGCAGAGTTCTGGTAGCCATGAGCGGTGGTGTGGATAGTTCGGTAGCGGCAGTAATGCTACACGAGCAGGGGTATGAAGTGATCGGACTTACGATGAAAACCTGGGATTACGCGTCCTCTGGTGGCTCTTCGAAAGAAACGGGGTGCTGCAGCCTTGACAGCATCAATGATGCGCGTGCGCTGGCTGTGGGCTATGGCTTCCCTCATTACATTCTGGATATACGTGATGAGTTTGGTGATTTTGTAATCGACAATTTTGTTGATGAATACCTTGCCGGACGGACACCGAATCCATGTGTCCTCTGTAATACCCATATCAAATGGGAAGCGCTGTTAAAACGTGCTGATAAACTTGACTGTGAATTTATTGCAACCGGACATTATGCAAACATCCGTCAGCAGGATAATGGAAGATATGTAATATCTAAAGGTAAGGATGAGCATAAGGACCAGTCTTACGTGCTTTGGGGCGTCTCTCAGGAGAATCTTGCCCGCACACAATTTCCTTTGGGCAGCTTTGCAAAAGCAGAGATCAGACAAATGGCAAAAGATATGGGACAGCTTGAGCTTGCCAATAAATCGGAAAGCTACGAGATCTGTTTTGTACCAGATAATGACTACAGGGCCTTTTTAAGAAACAAAGTTACTGATCTTGATGACCGGATTGGTCCCGGAAACTTTATGCTAAACGATGGCACTATTGCAGGAAAGCATCAGGGATATCCTTATTACACTATTGGACAGCGCAAAGGGCTGGGTGTAGCATTTGGTCATCCGATGTTCGTAACGCGCATTCTTCCGGAAACAAACACCGTAATGCTTGGTACTCTTGATGAACTGGAGCGTTCGGAAGCTATTGTGAGAAATATTAATCTGGTGAAATACGAAAGCCTCACCGAACCGCTTGAAGCGATCACCAAGATCAGATATAAGGATTCAGGTGCAATGAGCACGCTTACTCAACAAGGCGATACAATTGAGGTTGACTTCCATCACGCTGTGTCAGGAATTGCACCGGGACAGTCAGCGGTTTTTTATGAAGGGAATGATTTGCTTGGCGGTGGGTTTCTGGTATAAGTAGCTGAGGTTATTTAGTAATCAGTAATCAGTGCGTACGTACACACCGAGTTTAGTATAACCGCTGTTATGGTCAGAGGTTATCTCATTGAGAGATCGGTTTGATATGGGCTATTATCTGTATTTTTTGTAAATTCCGCAATGGAATATGTGAAAAGCTTCCGGGATTTGCATGTTTATAACGTATCGAGAATTCTAGCCAAAAAGATATTCGAGATTTCCAAGTCGTTTCCAAAAGAGGAAAGATATTCTTTGACGGACCAGATACGAAGATCCTCCAGATCCGTCGGTGCTCAAATAGCAGAATCCTGGGCTAAAAGAAATTATCAACGACATTTTATAAGTAAATTGACAGACGCCGACGGAGAACAACTTGAGACGCAACATTGGTTGGAGGTGGCAACAGACTGCTCTTAAATAACTTCAGATAATGCTGAAGAGCTCCGCCTTCAATATGATCAAATCGGTAAAATGCTTAATTCCATGATCCAAAAAGCAGATTCTTTTTGCAGTTAAACAGCTTGCTGTGAAGCGCATGCTCTCGAATTACCTCGCACGAACTGCGGCTAGTGGCCACTTCCAATACAATCTCACTCTAAACGCCCATCTATCCGATTTGTACTGATTACTGATAACCGATTACCGATTACTTTTTTCAACGAGCATTTATCGGGTTTAATACCCCTAATTTGGCTTTCCCTTTAATATTGTCTTTATTTGCAGAAACTCATTGTACTGAATGGCTAAAAATCTACTTATTGTTGAATCACCGGCTAAGGCAAAAACTATAGAAGGGTATCTAGGTAAAGACTTTCTTGTTAAATCAAGTTATGGACATATCCGTGACCTGATCAAAACAGATGATGCTATTGACGTCAGCAATAATTTTGAACAGCGCTATGAAGTTCCGGCAGATAAAAGAGCTGTTGTCAATGAGCTGAAAAAGCTTTCCAAGGACGCTGAAATGGTGTGGCTTGCCTCGGATGAGGATCGTGAGGGAGAGGCGATATCGTGGCACCTGTTTGAAACCCTTGGTCTTAAGGAAGACAAAACCAGGCGTATAGTATTCCACGAAATTACGAAGACAGCCATTCTTAAAGCTATCGAGAATCCCAGAAAGATAGACTACAATCTGGTTTATGCGCAGCAAGCGAGACGGGTGCTTGACAGATTGGTAGGTTTTGAGCTTTCTCCTGTATTATGGAAAAAAGTAAAGCCATCTCTTTCTGCAGGCCGGGTTCAGTCGGTA
>NZ_JBBJNI010000036.1:0-1100 GCF_037719425.1 Daejeonella sp.
AAAGCTGAAAGCTGAAAGCTGAAAGCTGAAAGCTGAAAGCTGAAAGCTGAAAGCTCAAAGCTCAAAGCTGAAAGCTGAAAGCTCAAAGCTCAAAGCTGAAAGCTGAAAGCTCAAAGCTCAAAGCTCAAAACTGATGCCTGAGGCACGAGCGGTACAGGGATAACGAACACATGCGCTTTCATTGCGAGCGAAGCGCGGCAAAACAACCACAAATGAAAATCGTCTTTATGGGTACCCCCGACTTTGCTGTAGCTTCTTTAAAAGCTCTGGTAGATAATGGGTTTAATATCGTTGGTGTGATAACGGCACCTGATAAACCCGCTGGGCGAGGCCAGAAGATCAATGAATCCGCGGTAAAAAAATATGCCGTTGAGCATGGCTTATATATCCTTCAGCCAGTCAAACTTAAAGACGAGCAATTCCTGGAGAACCTCAGAGCATTAAAAGCAGACCTGCAGGTAATTGTAGCATTCAGAATGCTGCCCGAGCTTGTTTGGGCTATGCCTCCGAAAGGAACTGTCAACCTTCATGGATCACTCCTCCCCCAATATCGGGGTGCAGCGCCGATAAACTGGGCAATTATTAATGGAGAAGTAGAAAGTGGAGTCAGCACCTTTTTCCTGAAACAAGAAATCGATACCGGCGACCTGCTTTTTTCTGAACGCGTGAGCATCAGCAAAAACGATACTGCTGGAGACCTGCACGATAAACTTATGGACACCGGCGCAACGCTTCTTCTAAAGACCGTAAAAGCTATTGAAAATGACGAATATAAGGAACAGCCACAAAAAGCTTCCGATGATCTGAAAACCGCCCCTAAGATCTTCAAGGAGGATTGCCTCATTAACTGGGCTCAGCCTGTGGAAAAAGTGTTTAATTTTATCCGCGGCTTAAGCCCATACCCTACTTCGTTTACACAACTTCAGGAAAAGAATCTTAAAATTTTCATTACAGAAATGGAGAAAATTGATTCTGCTTTAGAACCGGGTAAGGTGATAACAGACAATAAAACGTATTTGAAATTTGCCTGCACCGACGGTTTAATTTCCGTTCTTGAACTTCAGCTCGAAGGTAAAAAGAGAATGAAAGTGGACGAGTTT
>NZ_JBBJNI010000036.1:1110-30182 GCF_037719425.1 Daejeonella sp.
AACGGGCAAGTAATTACCAATAAGTATTTTCAGATGTAAAACCTTATCCTACAATCTCAATCTAAACACCCATCTCTCCGATTCGCACTGATTACTGATTACCGATTACTGATTCCGGCTACAGATTACTGATCAGCATTCTCAGATGTAAACCTTATTGAACGATCGGTTTGATATGGACTATTATCTGTCTTTTTTGTAGATTTCGTAATGGAATATGTGAAAAGCTTCCGGGACTTGCATGTTTATAAAGTATCAAGAATTCTAGCTAAAAAGATATTCGAGATTTCCCAGTCGTTTCCAAAAGAGGAAAGATATTCTTTGACTGACCAGATACGAAGATCCTCCAGATCCGTCGGTGCTCAAATAGCGGAATCCTGGGCTAAAAGGAATTACCGACGACATTTTATAAGTAAATTAACAGACGCCGACGGAGAACAACTTGAGACGCAACATTGGTTGGAGGTGGCCACAGACTGTTCTTACATAACTTCAGAACATGCTGAAGAACTTCGTACGCAATATAATGAAATCGGTAAAATGCTCAATTCCATGATTCAAAAAGCAGAGTCTTTTTGCAGTTGAAACAAGTTTGCCGTCCTGCGCCTTTCTCCCGGATCATGTGTGCAAGACATACCTATCCGATTTGTACTGATTACCGAATACTGATTACTCAGCACACCCATCTATCCGATTTGCACTGATTACCGAATACCGAATACTGATTACTAAGCACAGCCACTGATTACCAATCCTCACGCTATAAAGCATTCAGCTTCTCGTTTAAAAAACGGGAAATTTCATTAAAATACCGCTTGCCATTATATCCCATAACCCACTGGATCCCTCGGGCGGCGTTTGTGAGAAACACTTCATCTGCCTCGTTCAATATATCAGGGCTTATTTGTGCTTCCACCAGTTCGATTCCATTTTCCTTGGCGAGCTTAATCACAACCTGACGCATTACACCTGCAATACACCCTTCACTAAGTGCGGGCGTGTATAGCTTTCTGTCATAAACAACAAATACATTGCAGCTCATAGCTTCACATAAAAAGCCTCTGTCGTTTAAAACCATCACTTCATCCAGCGAATTTTGATTTTTAAAGATCCCTGCCAAAACGAAAGTGAGCGAATTACATGTCTTCAGATTAGAAAGGATGTTTACTGGTTTGGTAAGTTCTTCGAATACGTCGATGATAAGACCCTTCTCGTTTAGCGTGTAGGTACTTTCAGTTACTTTTGTTGCTTCCAACACGTAAGCCATGTTATTTGCAGACGGGCTATATAAACCTTCTCCATCACGGAAAGCCGTAAGGCGTATCCTGGCATCCGGCCCGGTTTTGTTTCTGCGAACAAGCTCTTCTGCCTTTTCCCGGAGAAACCAGGTATCAACAGACGACCATGAATCCATTTTCAATAATTTCAGGCCTTTGCGAATACGTTCACTATGAAGTTCGGCAAACTTTAACTCACCCTTTAGCAACCTCATAGATTCAAAAAGGCCATCGCCGTATTTGAATCCCCGGTTTGCTACAGTAAGAACTTGTTGCTCTGCAGGAACGATATCACCATTGAAATTAATGAACTGCCTACTCATAAATTATTCTTTAATATAATTGCGCCATTTTTCCAGAACAGAACTGAAATCATTTGGCAGTTCAGTCTCAAAATGAATAAACTTCCGGGTGGACGGGTGAATAAATCCAAGAGACTTCGCATGCAAGGCCTGTCTTGGCATCAAGTCAAAGCAATTCTCAACGAACTGCCGGTATTTATTAAACACTGTTCCTTTGATGATCCGGTCGCCGCCATATGTGCTATCATTGAACAAAGGATGCCCGATATGTTTCATATGCGCGCGAATCTGATGAGTACGGCCCGTTTCAAGCTGGCACTCTATTAAAGTGACATAATTAAACCGTTCAACAACCTTGTAATGGGTCACTGACCATTTGCCATTTGCCTCATCATCGTACACAGCCATCACTTTCCGATCCTTCATACTCCGGCCAATATATCCCTTGACAGTCCCATCGCCTTTCATGTCTCCCCAAACCAAAGCCAGGTACTTCCGGGTGATGCTATGATCAAAAAATTGCTTTGCAAGAAAAGTGATTGCCCACTCATTCTTACTGACCAGTAAAAGTCCGGAAGTGTCTTTATCTATTCGATGTACCAGACCGGGCCGGCCATCATTTCCCGGCAGCTGAGGCAGCTGCCTGACATGATGCACAAGCGCGTTGACTAAGGTGCCTGTATAATTGTTGAAACCCGGGTGGACAACCATCCCGGGAGCCTTATTAACAAGTATTACATCATCGTCTTCGTACACGATGTCGATTGGTATGTCTTCAGGATATACTTCTGTATCTCTTGGCGGGTGAGGAAGCACCAATGATATAATATCCAACGGCTTGACCTTGTAGCTGGCTTTAACGATCTTGTCATTGACCAGTACATTACCGGCGTCTATAGCATTCTGGATCCGGTTGCGTGAGGTGTTTTCAGTACGTATGATAAGGAATTTGTCCAGGCGTAACAATGTCTGGCCTTTGTCCACCACGATCCGCAAGTGCTCATAGAGATCCTGCTCGTCATTTTCCTGGACATCATTTTCCTCAATCATGCAGCAAAATTAATTCTTTAGGATGATTATATGCGCATAAACAAAAGCGATAATTTGCCATCAACATACATTGATCAGGAAATATCTGTTAACAGGTAAACTTAAAACGATTAACTTTACATATTGATATTAAATTAAACAAATGATCCGGCCCGGGTATCCAGCTTGTTGTTGACCGGGTCATGTTGATGGTATAACATTTAAACAACAAAACCTATACAGATGAACAATATCTTCACTAGCAGAATCACATTAGCATGGCTATTAATGCTTTGCTTCTCACAAGCAAATGCGCAAAGCGATGTTTCGGAGCTTATAAAATCGAGCCCGGAAGACGCAACTAAGCTTGCACAGGCTTATCTAAAGCCACTTTTCAAAGGTTTTGGCACTGGCCTGAATACAGGCTGGAATAATACTGCACACTCCAAAAACTTATTGCGCTTCGATCTTCGCTTTGGATTAACAGGCGCTGTTGTTCCGCAAAAAGACGAATCATTTGATGTGACGAAGATTGGGCTGTCGAGTAATATTCGTCCAACAAATGCAAGCCAGGTGGTCACTCCTACGTTTTCCGGCCCCAACAACACGGGCGTGGAGCTCGGCGTTTACGACTCCAATAACAGGTTGCTTGAAAGATTTAGTATGCCTGAAGGTACCGGCATTAACCTTATTCCAGCTCCGCAATTACAAGGCACTATCGGTTTGCCAAGGGGGCTCGAATTCACTCTTAGGGCAATGCCAAAAGTCAACCTTGGAGATGATATCGGCGCAATTGGGATGTTTGGCGGTGGCTTGAAGGTTGAAGTACTTCCCCTGATTTCAGGTGTAGCCGATAAATTAACGCCGGTAGATATCGCGGTAGCCTTGGGTTACACACAATTTAACTTTAGCGTTCCTCTGAACGTTCCTCCTCCATCCGGTGCAACGGGCCCTTCTGGTGACTTTTCAAACCAAAAACTTGAGGCACAATTTTCAGGAATAAATACCGAAGTGATCATCTCTAAAAGATTATTGGTGTTTACACCGTTTCTTAGTTTTGGCTACAACACTGCAAAGACTGACGCAGGATTGAAAGGAAATTATCCGATCGTGACGGGAGCAAATCTTTTAGGCCGGCCGACATATACTGTCTTTACCGATCCGGTAAACATAAAACAGACTGATATCAGCGGTTTCAGAACAAATCTCGGCTTCCAGCTGAACCTGGCATTTTTCAGGATCTACGGTTCTTATAGCATAGCTGAGTACAATGCATTCAATGGCGGTTTAGGTTTTGGCCTTGGGAAATAAGAAGATCTAAAGCATTGACTGGCTTAGCCATCTACAGTCCTGTAGAACAAATATTTGATCCCCTTTTTTCAGAAAAAAAGGTCGAGGTATTTGTAAAGCGGGATGATATGATTCATCCGTTTATTTCAGGAAACAAATGGAGAAAGCTCAAGTACATTCTTTCCTATGCAGAAACACAAAATAAAAAGCACCTCGTAACCTTCGGAGGTGTTTTTTCCAATCATCTCCTCGCTATAGCCTGCGCGGCAGCAAAATTTGGCTTCAGGAGCACTGGTATAGTTCGCGGTGAAGAAGTTCATAACGATGTCCTTATGCTTTGTAAGTTATTTGGCATGAATCTCCAGTTCACAGATCGCTCATCTTATCGGGATAAACCTGCTTTATATAAAACACACTTTGCCGCTGACTCTGATGCCATCTTCATTGATGAGGGAGGCGCTGGCGAACCCGGAGTAAGAGGATGCTCCGAGCTCCTAAGTGAATTGCAGGAAAATTACGATCACATATTTTGTGCCGCCGGAACGGGAACAACAGCTGCCGGAATAGTCAGAGGCGTGAAAGAGCATTCACTGGCTTCAATTGTCCAGGTTGTACCTGTACTTAAGGACGGCGGGTTCCTGAAGACAGAAATCGAACGATATACCGATCAGCCCTTTTCGATACACCCGGATTACCATTTCGGGGGTTACGCCAAAACGACGCCAGAGCTTCTGACATTTATTCAAACATTCTGTAAATCAACCGGAATTCTTATCGAACCCGTATACACTGGCAAAATGTTTTTTGCACTCTACGACCTTATTAAAAAAGACAACCTCCCCGCTGGCAGCAGGATCCTCGCTGTGCATACGGGCGGGCTAACCGGAATACTTGGAATGTCGTCAAAACTGAAATAAGACTTGTGATTTTAGGCAGAAAATAGCTTACGTCAGAAATAAACTTTAGGATAAAAATTTACATCTCGGGCCGCTCCCACTCAAAAAATAGGTTTAAACAGTTTAAACCTATTTTAACACCAAGCTTATCAAAAGTGCCTAAATTTGTGCATTTGTGCGGTTTATTTTATTTTTGAGTATAAACAAAAGCGCTATGTATAAATTATCAATATCCCCGGATCAAGTAAATCAAACGCTCAGTAAGCACATCCTGGCAGACGGCTTTGACCTCACATTTGATATGGAAAAGAGCAATGGAGTTTATATCTATGATTCCAAATACGACCGCACTTTACTGGACTTTTTTACTTGCTTCGCATCGGTGCCACTGGGTTATAACCATCCTAAAATGGTAAATGATGAAGAGTTTAAAAAGAACCTGATGCAGGCCGCATTAACGAACCCATCTAACTCGGATATATATACTACACAATACGCTCAGTTTGTTGAGACTTTCTCCAGAGTCGGGATCCCTGACTATCTTCCGCATGCTTTTTTTATAGCAGGTGGCTCGCTGGCGATAGAGAATGCTTTAAAAGTTGCAATGGACTGGAAAGTTCAGAAGAACTACCAAAATGGCTATACAAAAGAAAAAGGCTCACAGGTTATTCACTTTGAGAAGGCTTTCCACGGCCGCTCAGGATATACATTGAGTTTAACAAATACTTCGCTTGACAAAACTAAGTGGTTTGCCAAATTTGACTGGCCAAGGGTAAGCACTCCTTCAATTAAATTCCCCTTCACAGACGAAGGGTATGAGGACTTAAAGAAAAGAGAAGCTTTATCGATAGCTCAAATTAATCAAGCTTTTGCAGACAACAAGGACGATATCTGTGCAATAATTATTGAGCCTATTCAATCTGAGGGAGGTGATAATCACTTCAGGCAGGAATTTCTGGAACAACTGAGACAGATCTGCGATGAAAATGAGTGCTTTTTAATTTACGATGAAGTACAGACCGGAGTTGGGCTAACGGGAAAATTTTGGGCACATGAGCACTTTGGAGAGAAAGCAAGGCCTGATATCCTGGCATTTGGCAAAAAGATGCAGGTCTGCGGGATTCTTGCCGGCAAAAAAGTAGACGAGATTGAAACCAACGTTTTTAAAGTCCCATCCCGGATCAATTCGACATGGGGTGGAAACCTTGTAGATATGGTGCGGTCAACCAGAATTCTTGAGATCATTGAGGAAGACAATCTCATCAGCAATGCTGCAATAACAGGCAATTATTTACAGGAACGTCTTCGTTCAATTGCTGAAAGGCATGATAGTATTTCGAATGTCCGGGGCCGCGGATTAATGACTGCATTCGATTTTCCGAATAAAAGCATGAGGGACAAGTTTATAACCAATGGAATGGAGGAGAATGTAATGTTCCTGGGCTGTGGTGAGAAAACGATACGCTTCAGGCCAGCACTGATAATCAATGAAGACCACATTGATAAGGGGCTTGAAGTGCTGGAGAAAGTTGTTGTAACTATCTAGAGGAGCATTTATCAAAGAGCAAAGAACAAAGATTAAAGACCAGTCCAGCTAATTAAGACTCCTGTCCTTATTCTTTGCTCCTTGTTCTTTGCTCTCGAAAAACTATAACAGAGAAAATAAATCGTTTACACCAAGTAGTTTCTTACTGGTAAAACCTTCGGCATGCACAGCGCCAATAGACTTTCCTAATTCGCGCGAACGGGCTTCAATTACCTTTAGAAAATCAGGTGATGAGATATAGGTCTGCTGCTCGTCATTATCCGGGTTAAAGAACTGGGTCTTAAAAGCGTGAATACATTCCAATTTCTTATCCCAGAAGTCAGTAACATCAACCAGAATATCAGGCTGAATATACCTGTCCTGGATATATTGCAAAAGCAATCGGGGGCGGAAAGCAGTCTGCGATGCTCCCTCGAATTCAGTTTCGACTTTGGCCAGCCCGGCGAGAAATAAGGCATCGTAAACAAGATCCCCTGCCCTGCCGTGATCCGGATGGCGGTCGTGTAAAGCATTGCTTAACACAATCTCCGGTGTATATTTCCTGATCATTTGAATGATCTTTAACTGATGTTCTTCGTCATTTCTGAAGAACCCATCGCGCATTCCTAGATTCTCCCGGATATGAAGTCCTAATATCTTCGTTGACTCCGCGGACTCCTCGTCCCTGGTTTCGGGAGTTCCGCGCGTGCCTAATTCACCCCTGGTAAGATCGACAATCCCAACTTTCTTCCCTGCAGCAATTTGTTTTAAAATAGTACCTGAGCAACCCAGTTCAGCGTCATCGGGATGTACTGCAAATACCAGAATATCTAACTTCATAGCGGCCTAATATTCAATAGTTTAACTATTTTCCTCTTTATCCTTGAAGAATTCGGCTTGGTAAAAGGGTAGAAAAAATCCACAACTTCCCCATCCCGGTTGATGAGATATTTATGGAAATTCCATCTCGGGGCTGATCCCACCTGGCCATTCTGCTTTTTATTCCCTAAAAACTTATACAGTGGGTGAGCATACTCGCCTCTTATCCTTATTTTTTCAAAAACTTCGAAATGCGTATCATAATTAATCTCGCAAAATGTGACTACTCCCTCTCCCTCCAGCGGCTCTTGCCCTCCGAAATCATTTGAAGGGAAGGCCAGGATATCAAAATCATCGCGATCAAAATCGTTCCTTAAAACTTCGAGATCTTTTAGCTGAGGTGTAAAACTACATTCGGAGGCTATATTTACAATAAGAAGTACTTTACCCTTATAATCAATTAATTTCCTTTCCTCACCATTCGGGCTGTGAACGGTGAACTGGTAAATTGATTTTTGTGTCATAGATTGTGCATGTAATAACCTGAAGACTGGATAATGGCTTCAATATCCCGATCCTCCTGAGGATCATACTTGTTTTTAAGGTTATTACCAAAGACACGGGCAACGGATTGATAAAAGAAAGCTGTAACGCCGCCTTTCATTTCCCTGACCAGATCGTAACTGCTGTTACCTGTCTCGCGATCAATCAATTTTATCAAAATTCCGCCCTGTGTTATAGTTAAGTTCTTTATTTCGCGATTGAACATCGCTTTGATCTCGCCCTCAAAAGCCTTTACTAAAATACGCTGTTCCCTCTTATTCTTTGTATGCGCCAGGTCAGTTTGAAGGATAGTGTATCGCTGTCGCGCGAACATCGCATATGGCATGACTTTTAGTACGTTATATCTCAGCCTGTTAAATTTTGCTTTTTCTAAGGCTGATTTAAAAATGCGGGTATCAACAATGACGATTTCAGGAAGGCCAATCCAGGGGATAAGCTCATCGTTGACATTAGTAACAGCAACGCGTATGGTATCTTTAACTCCTTTTATAGTCGGGTCGTTCTTATACTGAGCTAATGCCGTTCCTGACATCAAAACCACACAAAGAATTGCCAATAGCCTAAAAAATTTCATAAATTTATACTCTGTAAATTTACAGCTAATATTTTATATATATTAATACCAGTTACGTACTTAATGTAACCCATAAAGTATGCTAAACGTTTTAATATCATTAGCTATTGCATTTAGATGATGAAACCATCGTGATTGGCCAAAACCCGCAGGGGATCATTATCAAATCACGATAGCCCTGCCTACCGCAGGCAGGTTCATCGCTGCTAAAAAACGATAAATAAACAGATGAAAGAACTTGTGATAGATCTGGAAGCTGAGAAAAAGGAAATTCTCAAAAGATATCGTGCATTACTGAGAGCGTGTAAATCTACCATGCAGAAAGGTGATAAGCGGATGATCCGCCTTGCCTTTAACATGGCTTTAGAGAGCCACCAGGATATGCGCCGGAAATCCGGGGAACCTTATATCTACCACCCTGTCGCAGTCGCCCAAATAGCTGCTGAAGAAATAGGCCTCGGCACCACATCCATTGTCTGTGCACTCCTGCACGATGTAGTCGAAGATACTGATATCACATTAGAGGATATCGAACGTGAGTTTGGAAAGAAGGTAGCAAAGATCATCGACGGACTTACCAAGATCTCCGGCGTATTTGATTACAATAGCTCTTTACAAGCTGAGAATTTCAGAAAAATGCTGCTTACACTGGCGGATGATGTCCGGGTAATTCTAATCAAACTGGCTGACAGGCTCCATAACATGCGTACGATGGACTTTATGCCTCGTGACAAACAGCTTAAGATATCATCAGAAACTGTTTATTTATATGCCCCGCTTGCTCACAGACTTGGTCTGTACACCCTGAAATCGGAGCTTGAGGACCTTTCCATGAAATTCATGGAACCGGTAACATATAAGTTTATCGCCCAGCAGCTTATTGAAAAAAGAACAGAGCGTGAGAGTTTTGTGCGCGATTTTATATCGCCAATAAGCGAAATATTAAATGAACAGGGACTTGAAGCCGATGTATATGGCCGGCCCAAATCGATTCACTCGATCTGGAGCAAGATGCGAAAGAAGAATATACCTTTCGATGAGGTTTATGATCTCTTTGCGATCCGCATTATTCTAAACAGTAAGCCGGATAACGAGAAATCAGATTGCTGGAAAGCCTATTCCATAGTGACAGATCTCTATCATCCCAATCCAGATCGTTTGCGCGATTGGATATCTTCACCCAGGGCGAATGGTTACGAATCCCTTCATACAACAGTGATGGGCCCGAGAGGCCAATGGGTTGAAGTTCAGATCCGCACAACCCGGATGAACGAAATAGCAGAAAAAGGTTTCGCGGCGCACTGGAAATATAAGGAGCCATCTGTTGATAGCGGCGCAGATACGGGGCTCGATCAGTGGATCCACAAGGTCAGGGAAATGCTAAACAACCCTGAATCCAACGCGCTCGATTTCCTTGATGATTTCAAAATGAATTTATTTTCAGATGAGATCTTTATTTTCACCCCGAAGGGCGCCCTGATCCAATTACCTGTAAACGCAACAGCACTCGATTTCGCTTTCGAAATACATACCGATATCGGCGCAAGCTGTATTGGAGCTAAAGTAAACCATAAGCTTGTACCACTCTCCTACAAGCTGCAGAACGGCGATCAGGTAGAGGTAATAACATCGAGCAAACAATCCCCTAAAGAAGATTGGTTAAATTTCGTTGTTACCGCAAAAGCCAAATCGAAAATTAAATCTTCGCTTAAAGAAGAGAAGCGCAAAATTGCTGAGCAGGGCAAGGAAATTCTTGAAAGAAAGCTCAAATCACTCAAGATCACATATAACACGGATAATCTTTACAAGCTGACGTATTACTTCAAGCTGCAGTCTACACTTGATCTGTTTTTCAACGTAGCGAAGGGGTTAATTGATGTTAAACAACTTAAGGAATTTGTTACTTTTGAAAAGATAATTGAAAATAAACCGGAAAGGCCTGAAAACCTGACTCCGGAACAGTTTACGAAAAAGGTAAAAACCGACAACGACACCTTATTGATCGGCGAAGATCTGCAGAAACTGGATTACAAGCTTTCCACTTGCTGCAATCCCATTCCGGGTGATGATGTGTTTGGATTTGTAACTGTTGGCGATGGAATTAAGATCCATCGTACTAACTGTCCTAATGCCACAAAGCTGATGTCCAATTATGGCTACAGGATCGTTAAGGCCCGGTGGAATTCACAAAAAGAGCTGGCATTCCTGACCGGGATGAGAATAATTGGGATTGATGATGTCGGATTGATAAATAATATTACGACGGTAATTTCCGGAGATTTCAAGGTAAACATGCGTTCAATAACCGTGGATACGAATGAAGGCATGTTCGATGGATCAATCATGGTATATGTCAACAACACAGGGCATCTCGACGATATGATCGCTAAACTTAAAACCGTTCCTGGTGTCACTTCAGTGACCCGCTTCGACTCACACTCGGAAGATCTGGTCAAAGCTTCCTGAATTAAATGAGAATATTCTCTTTTTTTTGGATAAATTTGGCCGTCATTTAATCGCACTATGCCCGGACAAGATACTATTGCGCTGGTAATTAAAATTTTCGAAGCTTATCTGGAAAACAAGAGCTTAAGGAAAACTCCTGAACGCTATGCAATCCTGGAAGAGATCTATTCACGAAGTGACCATTTCGACGTGGAATCCCTTTATATCCACATGAAAAATAAAAAGTACCGGGTAAGTCGTGCCACGGTATATAACACACTTGAGCTTCTGGTATCCTGCGATCTTGTTACCAAACATCAGTTCGGTAAAAACATGGCCCAATTTGAAAAATCATACGGTTACAAACAGCACGACCACATCATCTGCATTGATTGCGGTAAAGTTGTAGAGTTTTGTGATCCCCGGATCCAGCAGATCCAAAGCATGATGGGTGATATTCTTAAGTTCGAGATAAAGCACCATTCGTTAAACCTGTATGGAAATTGCGGCCGTCTTAAAGAAGGAAATTGCGAATCATACGCCAATAAGAATTAATCTCATACCATACTCCCTTAATATAAATAATGACACTTGATGTATTGCTAGGCCTCCAATGGGGCGACGAAGGAAAAGGAAAAATTGTGGACGTATTATGCCCTCAATATGATTTGATAGCACGTTTTCAGGGCGGCCCGAATGCTGGCCATACACTGGAATTTGACAACCAGAAATATGTACTGAATACCATTCCTTCAGGTATATTCAACGATAACGCGATGAACCTTATTGGTAATGGTGTTGTTATCGATCCAATTATTTTAAAAAGGGAGCTTGATAATTTAAAGAAGAACGGCTTCGATCCTGTCGCTCAGAAGAAACTGGTAATCGCAAGGAAAGCACATTTGATACTGCCTACCCACCAGCTCCTTGATGCCGCTTCTGAAACTAAAATGGGAGCTGATAAAATTGGCTCTACACTTAAAGGTATCGGTCCTACCTATATGGATAAAACTGGGCGGAATGGACTAAGGGTTGGAGATACAACACTAACCGACTTCCGTGAGCGTTATACAAAACTGGTAAATAAACACCTGTCCATATTATCTCACTATGGAGATGTTCCTGATTTTTCCGAAAAAGAGGCAGCATTCTTCGAAGCAGTAGAATTATTAAAGGCCATACCTCAGGTTGACAGTGAACATTTCGTCAATAAATACCTAAGCGAGGGGAAAAAAGTGCTTGCAGAAGGCGCTCAGGGAACTATGCTCGATATTGATTTCGGGTCATATCCTTTTGTGACTTCCTCAAATACAACTTCTGCAGGCGCCTGCACAGGTCTGGGCGTTGCTCCAAGAAGCATTGGTAACGTAATTGGTATTTTTAAAGCATACTGTACACGTGTCGGCAGCGGACCTTTCCCAACAGAGCTTGAGGATGAAACCGGCGAAGAACTCAGACGTATCGGTCACGAATTTGGAGCAACCACAGGACGGCCACGCCGTTGCGGCTGGATCGATCTTCCTGCCTTAAAGTATGCCATCATGCTGAACGGCGTGACCGAGCTTGTAATGACTAAAGCGGACGTGCTAAGCGGTTTCGATACTATCTATGCTTGCACCAGCTATAAGTACAATGGTGAGACGATCGACTATATGCCGTACGATATTCAGGCAGTTAAAGCTGAGCCTATCTTTGAAGCCATTCCAGGCTGGGCTGAAGACCTGACCGGAATAAGGGAGCTGCATGAGATTCCGGCTAAGCTTAAATCTTATATTTCTTACCTGGAGAAACATTTGAACGTACCGGTAAAGTACCTTTCAGTAGGACCAGACCGGGTGCAAACACTCGTTCTCAGCTAAGTTAGCTGGCTAGAATTAAAGAATATATTACATAAAGTGCCTGTCCCTAAAGTTTTCACCACTTCTGATCCGGATACTTTTAAATTGAAAGCTTTGCTTTGGGCAAATTCTTTTGATCACGTCTGCTACTTTGATTCCAACCATTATTCTGATCCATACAGGGCATTCGATACTATGATCGCGGCCGGCGCTATTAAAAAAATAAGCAGGTCAACTGGTAACTCGTTTCATGATCTCGATGGCTTCTTAGCAAGTAATGAGGGATTTATTCCTGGTTATTTTTCCTACGATCTGAAGAATGAACTTGAGGATCTTCATTCGTCAAACCCCGATCATCTTGGTTTTCCGGATCTATATTTTTTCATTCCCGATAATACGATATTTATCAAAGGTTCAGAAGTTGAAATAAGCAGCACTGATCCCGAAGCAACCTGGGAAGGCATCCATAACTGGGATGTAAAACCTCAACTTGATAGTACGCCTGTAAGTATTAAATCCCGCTTCACTAAGAGTGAATACAAGAGCACAGTTAACGAGTTAAAGGAACACATTCAGCGCGGCGACATTTATGAGATCAACTTCTGCCAGGAATTTTATGCAGAGAACGCAGACATTGACCCGCTTTCTATCTTTATTCGTTTGAATACTATTTCCCCGACTCCATTTTCAAGCTTTATGAAGATGGGCCAGCGATATATTATTTCTGCTACTCCTGAGCGTTTCTTGAGTCGCAGAGGAAGGAAACTGATATCGCAGCCCATAAAAGGCACCTATGCGCGCGACTCTGACAAGCAAAAAGACGAGGATCAGAAAAAGAACTTAAAAACTGATGAAAAAGAGCTGGCGGAAAATGTAATGATCGTTGATCTGGTCAGAAACGATCTAACAAAAAGTGCCAAGCCGGGTACAGTAACAGTTGAAGAGCTTTTTGGAGTATATAGTTTCAAACAAGTTCATCAACTGATCTCAACGGTTGTCTGCGAAAGAGCAGAAGGGCTTTCCAATCCTCAGATAATTGCAAATACTTTTCCAATGGGCTCGATGACCGGAGCGCCAAAAATCAGTGCTATGACATTAGCCGAGCAATATGAACGAAGCAAAAGAGGTGTATATTCCGGAGCTGTAGGATACTTTGCCCCCAACGGAGATTTCGACTTTAACGTTGTAATCCGAACTTTATTGTATAATGCCGAAAGTAAATATTTATCCTTCCACACGGGGGGTGCTATAACCATTGACTCGAATCCAGATAGGGAATATGCAGAGTGCGTACTTAAAGCAAAAGCGATAATGGAAGTTTTAAAGCAATAAAAAAACCCGGTTAAGCCGGGTTTTTTTATTTCAATGGTATATCGTTAGTTAGCTGTGGTACGCCCGCCTTTGTAAAATGTTCTTGCTTCCGGAAGCAATTTCTGTATCGCGGCAATACGCGTAGCATCACTAGGGTGCGAACTCAGGAACTCTGGCGGAGCACCTCCACTTTCTTTAGCTGAAGCCATACGCTGCCAGAAAGAAACTGCGGTATCAGGATTGTACCCGGCCATAGCCATAAAAATTAAACCTAGACGGTCAGCTTCACTTTCCTGGTTACGTGAATACTTTAACATAGCCAGTTGGCCTCCAAGACCGTATAACTGACCGATAACTTGCTGCGTTCCTTGAGATCTTCCGCCCACGGCTGCACCTACAACGGCCCCGCCACCCTGGGCAAGTGTCATCTGGGAATACCTTTCAGCGGCGTGCTGTGCAATTGCGTGTGCAATTTCATGACCCATCACAGTGGCGAGCCCTGCGTCGGTTTGGGTAACTGGCAATATTCCGGAGTATATTGCTACCTTTCCACCGGGCATACACCAGGCATTGATATCTTTACTTTCCACCAAAGTGAACTGATAATTATAATTGTATTTATCACCATATCCATTTGACTGCATGTAGCGGTTGATCGCCGTGGCGAGGTTATTACCGACGGTTCTAACTTTTTGAGCGTTTGCCCCACTTGAAATAACCCTGGTGGATGGATCACGTAAAAATTGCTGATACGCGTCATTAGCCTGTTGTTGAAGTACTGAATCGTCAACTAAACTAAGCTGACTTCGGCCTGTAAGAGGAACCTGCGAGCAGGATAAGAGCATAGCGCTAATAGCTACCGCGCCCATTAATTGTAATCTTTTCATAATTCTGTTTTAAATAAGTCGGTTAATTTTATTTCTTTTTAAACAGATTTACTTTGGATTCTTTACCTTTTAAAAGACGTTCAATATTTTTTTGATGTGTAACTAGGATCAGTACGCAAATACTCATTCCATACAACACTAAGGAACGTATTGGAGACTGGAAAATAAATATTACACTAAGTGGAAAACTGAATCCGGCGAGGATTGAGCTTAGTGATACATATTTAGATATCAACAATACAATAATAAAGGTAAGAACACAAAGCATCGCTGCCTCCGACTGTACTGCTAATATCATTCCAAATAATGTTGCTATACCCTTACCTCCTCTAAAACCTGCGAAAACAGGAAAAAGATGGCCCATCACAGCCGTGATACCTAGCGCAAGTTGATAATTTACAAATTGTACTGAATTTTGAGGTCCTGTAACAGAAAGGCCAATAAGATAGGCCAAATTTGTTGCGGTGTATCCTTTAAAAATATCAAGCAGCATTACTGCGATACCCGCTTTTTTCCCTAATACCCTGAACGTATTAGTGGCTCCGGCATTCCCGCTCCCATATTCCCGTACGTCGATCCCGTAGAAAGCCTGTCCTATCCATACCGCTGTTGGTATTGACCCAAACAAATAAGCAAACAGTAGAGCTGAGACCGAGTATATAGATATCATCCAGGTACAATAATACTAATTCATAGAGGTGAATATGTTAAGATCAATTAATTTAATTGCTCTTAACAGCCTTTAAACTCATGTCTAGGCTTTTAACTGAGTGGGTTAATGCCCCCATTGATACATAATCAACACCGCACTGCGCATATTCAAGAACATTTTCCTCTGTTATACCGCCCGAAGCTTCCGTAATAAATCGCTTGTTAATTAAAGCTACTGCTTCTTTTAAATTTTCAAAAGTAAAATTATCAAGTAAAATACGGTCAACACCACTGCTGTTTATCACCTCATTTAATTCTGCTGTATTCCGTACTTCTATTTCGACAGGAATGTCCAGATTATTAGCTTTCAGATAAGCCTTAGCGGCTTCGATCGCCTTTGCTGTTCCGCCGGCATAATCAACATGGTTATCCTTAATAAGGACCATGTCATACAAACCAAATCTATGATTTACCCCACCTCCTATTTTTACAGCAAGCTTTTCAAGATATCGAAGGCCGGGTGTAGTTTTCCGGGTGTCGAGAACCTTCGTTCCGGTGCCTTCCAGTAACTTAACCACATTATTTGTTGTCGTAGCGATACCGCTCATTCGCTGCATAGTATTCAGAACCAGCCGTTCAGCAACTAAAATTGCGTGTACACTGCCGTTAACATAAAACGCGATATCACCTGGATGCACTGATCCTCCGTCTTCTATAAGAATTTCAATTACTAGAGCAGGATCTACGATCTTAAAAATCTCTAAAGCCACAGATACCCCGGCTATAACACCAGTGTCTTTTACGAGCAGTTTAGCCCGTCCCTGCTGACCAGCCGGGATCGTTGAAAGTGAGGTGTGATCTCCATTGCCCACATCTTCGGAGAGGGCTTGGCGGATAAATTCATGAAGTGCTACAGTGTCTAAATCCATTCGAATTGCTTGAATTCAAAAATAGAAATACTTATTACAATTGTTATTGTTTATCATACTCTATTCTCATTTCCTTAATCAGAAATCTTGTGCCGCTGCCACTATATGATATCGAAATAC
Organism: Daejeonella sp.; assembly: GCF_037719425.1. Lineage (GTDB taxonomy): Bacteria > Bacteroidota > Bacteroidia > Sphingobacteriales > Sphingobacteriaceae > Daejeonella. The sequence goes on from NZ_JBBJNI010000036.1 coordinate 17,568, forward strand.
GAAATTTATCTTTAGCGGTTAGCATCGAGAGCACTGCAATCTTGTAGTTTGGATTCGAACGTAACCGATGTACAATCTTCACTGAAGTTGGCTTGTTCTTTGAGAAAAAGTCGCGCATAATTTGTTCGGCTTGCGCTTTAGAGTACACGTTTTCCTCCGAAAGAATATTCAACTGGAGCGTGGACGAAAATTCATCCGACATTTTTCCCGCATCAGACGTTCGGAAGTATTTTGCAAAAGCATCTACAATATCCGCTTGTTGGGCTTGCAAATCCGAAACTCCCATTAAAAGAGAAACTAAAATCATTAAAAGTTTTGTTCTCATATTCATTGATTTGTTCTAAAAGTATGCCACTAATGCAAATATTCTGCAATATTTTAAAGAGCGCATGTATATTTGCATGTGGAAAATAAAAAAGCGATACTTCTTATATTAGATGGCTGGGGTTATGGTAAACATGATCGTTCCGATGCCGTTAGCGTAGCAGAAACACCATTTTTCGATAGTTTACTACAAACTTATCCTAATTCAAAACTGGAAGCATCAGGAGAAGCAGTAGGCCTCCCTGCCGGCCAAATGGGTAATTCTGAAGTTGGTCATATGAACCTTGGTGCAGGCCGTGTAGTTTACCAGGATCTTGGAAGAATTAACAAAGCAGTAAGAGAAAACGAATTGGTTAGTCATCCGGTGTTAAAGTCTGCTTTTGCGTATGCCCGCGAATCACACAAAAGTGTCCACTTCATCGGTTTGTTGTCAAATGGTGGTGTCCACTCCCATATCAACCACCTCAAGGGACTTTGTGATGCTGCAAAGCAAAATAATGTCAAGAACGTTTTTATTCATCCTTTTTTGGATGGCCGCGATACCGATCCGAATTCAGGCCTCCCCTTCATTTTGGAGTTGGAAGCTCATCTTCAAAAATCCGGAGGTGTTATAGCTTCAGCCATTGGAAGATATTATGCAATGGACAGGGATAATCGCTGGGAGCGCGTAAAACTCGCCTATGACCTTCTTGTCCACGGTGAAGGAAACCTTAGCCACGACATTTCAGAAAGCATTCAAAGATCATATGATGAGGGTATTACCGACGAGTTCATCGAGCCCATTGTCAAAATCGATAATGACGGACTTCCCGTAGGAAAAATAGAGCCCGGAGATGTGGTGATCTGCTTTAACTTCCGGACTGACAGAGGTCGCGAAATTACTGCTGCCCTGACTCAAAAAGCTTTCCCAGAATACAATATGGAGCCTTTGGCTCTGCATTACGTGACAATGACAAGCTACGATGATACGTTTAACAATGTAAATGTAGTCTTCACGAAAGATGACCTAAGCAATACCCTTGGCGAGGTGCTGGAAAGCAATTCCAAAAATCAGGTCCGGATTGCTGAAACAGAGAAATATCCTCATGTAACCTTCTTCTTTTCGGGGGGACGGGAAATTGAGTTTCGCCAGGAGAAACGCCTTCTAATCCAATCTCCTAAAGTAGCTACTTACGATCTTAAACCAGAGATGAGCGCGGCGGAGATCACGGCAACGATATGCTCGGAACTCCAAACCGGCTGGCCTGATTTTGTCTGCCTTAATTTTGCAAACCCTGATATGGTAGGACACACTGGTGTCTTTAGTGCTGTTATAAAAGCTGTTCAGACTGTGGATAGCTGTCTTAAAACTGTGGTTGAGTGCGGAGTTGATAACGGCTATTCCTTTATCATTCTTGCGGATCACGGAAATGCTGATTTCATGGTCAACGAAGACGGATCACCAAACACGGCACATACCACCAATCTGGTTCCTTGCATATTGATTGACAGGGATTTCCACAGTATCAAAGACGGAAAGCTTGGTGATATCGCTCCAACTATTCTTACATTAATGAATGTACCGATCCCGGCGATTATGACGGGTGAGATCCTTGTTTCCTAATGACTGGCTGGCGGTTGATCTTCCTGTTTCTTGTACTTGCCTCCTGCACTGGAACCGAAAAAGTAACGGAAAGAAGATACGTGGATCTGAAAGGCTTCTTTACTGAAGAAATCAGCCGCCTTGGGAAATCAAAGGCAAAAGTTAACAAGACCGTAAGCAGAAACGGATCTTCCGAAAGTAAAGATAATATTTCTCCGGACTGGAATATCGAGCTCAGCCTATTTTCTGAGTCAGATATTAATAAACCAGCATGGAGCAACAGCTACGTGGTGAGTGAAAACAATGACAGCACTTCATACATCGCTACCGATAATAAACTTCGGACACGTTCGATACTGATCAGAAAAAACAGAGACGGTGGGATTGCCCAATTATCGATTGTAAACAGCACAAAAAATCATCTTTATAGTTCGTCTGAAGAATTACTTTACATCCCCGATTCCTTGTACCAAATTATAAAAAAACAAGACGTGCTCGTGCTTGGGAATAACAGTTATAAAATTTCCGGATTTTTTAATTAGCCGTCCAATAAAGTTCTTACACATACGTTATTGCTTCATAAGTATATGAGGCGTTTAACTTTAGCTATTACTTTGCTGGCCTTGTTGTCCTGCATGGGTATGAGATCCGATCCTGGGAAATCGGCATCTTTAAATCGTTTCCAAAACGATTTCCTTACGAGGATAAATAACGTCCGCACAGCCGGATGCAAATGTGGCAAGACATACATGCCGCCGGTTGAACCTTTGAGCTGGAATAGCCTGCTCGAGCGCTCAGCCTATGGCCATGCACTGGACATGTCCACACGCCGATATTTCAATCACACAAGTCTCTCCGGCAAAACAATAAAAAACAGGCTTGAAGAAGCTGGTTATAACCTTACGGGAATGCGGACCTACGCATTCGGTGAAAATATTGCAGCCGGGCAAAAATCTATTGATCAGGTGATGACCAGCTGGCTTAAAAGCGAAGGCCATTGCAAGAACATAATGAGTCCGCATTTTAAAGAAATCGGAGTCGCCGAGACTAATCTACACTGGGTACAGGATTTTGGTATGAGGGTAGCGAGGAATTGAAATATGTTATATGATGTATGATGTATGATCTGACGTACCCATGGTTTCATACCTCGTGCTTCATACCTTCTGCCTCATATAACATCCGTCAATTCTGACTCTTTCACCCGGCTACGGATAAAGATGTAATAGATTGCTAAGACCATTAACCCTATTAAGAAAAAGACAATAGAATAGGGCCTTAAAGTATCATCAAAGAAGAATTCGCCTGTCATCCAAATTGCATTGGCTATTATCCATGAGCAAACGGCCATATTGTGATAGAATTCAGAAGGAACTGTTCTGAACCTATACGTAATATAAAATGCGAGAAAGAGTGTTGGAACGATCATAATGATCCCCAGCGTTTTCATATCCATTACCCAGCAAGTATCCTTCAGGAGCCAGCAGGTTATATGCAGATTTTCAAATTTGCGTAAAGATTTTAACAATAGCCTTTATATCTGAAAAATATGTTATAAGAAAACCCCGTTAAAACGGGGTTTATTATATATGTAATTCATTAAAATATCAATTCAAATTTTGCATATAACTTTTCGCATCTGCCAGCTGTGTGGTAATATCCTTACGTCCGGGAGTAAGGCTCAATACCTTTTCAAAATCACTAATGCACGATTTGAAAGCATTAACAGCCTTGTTCTTGTCATGGAAATTAGGGATTTTCTGGCCCTTCAAAACACCATAGTCCCGATATGCAACCGCCCTGTTCTGATAAAGCTTAACATCCTCTGAACTTAGCTCAATAGCCTTGCTAAAGTCTTTTATAGACAACAGGAGCAACCTTTCACGATCGGGATTTGAAATACCCTTGGTATCATTTGCCAGATTATTCCGTGCCTTGCCACGATAATAATATGCACTGTTCTCGCCTGGTTTTAGAGAAACAACGCGATTGAATGTAGTTACAGCTTTATTGTAATTACCCGCGTGGTAATAAGAATACCCAAGCATGTATAAGGTGTTAACATCGTTGCTGTCCGCTGCAAGAGCTTTTTCAAGACTGGAAACTGCAGATTTGAAATCTCCGTTGATAAGCGCTCTTTCACCCATCTTATAATTTGGATTCTGGGCAAATACGATGGTTGTAAATAGAACTAAGAATAAAAGAAGTGTATATGATCTCATGGGAGCTAATAAAAAAATTTGTCTTGTTCAATTAACGGTGTGCAGAATGATTTATTTTAAATGTACTACTTTTAGTAAATACAAGGAAAAAAAACGTTCACAGAATAGATTATGCGTTTTTAACATCGCGGATCTAATCCTCGCCGCTTCAGAACTTTTGTCTGAATATTAATTTAAATCTGACTAATTTCATACTGCGGATGAATTGGCACATCCCTTGCACTTTTATCTATTACTGCGTTTTTAGCCGCGATCACATCACTTTACTGTCATTATGACGTTTTCCAAGATATAGATGAGTAATTACGACAATTTTGATTTTAACCGAACACTACCTTTAATAAATGAAGATACTGAGTTCTTTCCTTTAATGTCCCAGGAGGATGAGGAGGAAATGAACAATGAAGATACACCGGACATATTGTCCATCCTGCCATTACGAAATACAGTTTTATTTCCCGGAGTCGTAATTCCTATTACCGTAGGGAGAGACAAATCAATTAAGCTTATAAAAGATGCCTACCGTGGCGACCGTATTATCGGTGTTGTTTCGCAGCGGGACGTTGCCATCGAGGATCCCACTTTCGATCAATTGAATGAGGTTGGAACCGTGGCACTCATTATCAAGATGCTGCAAATGCCTGATGGGAATACAACCGTAATTATTCAGGGTAAGCAGCGTTTCCGCTTAAATGAAGAAGTTCAGAGCGATCCCTATATCAAGGCATCAATACAGAAATTTGAGGAACTGAGGCCAAAGCCTGACAAAGAGTTCAAGGCATTGATGGCTTCCATCAAAGAGATGGCTATGCAGATCATTCAGCTATCCCCTAATATTCCGAGTGAGGCAGGCATCGCTATTAATAATATCGAAAGCGCTTCATTCCTGATCAATTTTATCTCATCCAATATGAATGCTGATGTTGCTGCGAAGCAACATATGCTTGAGGTGGCGAATCTTCGTGAGAGGGCCAAAATGGTTCTGGGACATTTAACGGTTGAGCTGCAGATGCAGGAGCTGAAGAACCAGATTCAGTCGAAAGTTAGAGTGGACCTTGACAAACAACAGCGGGACTATTTTCTTAATCAGCAGCTCAAAACTATACAAGAAGAATTGGGTGGTAATTCACCAGACCTTGAGGTTGAAAATCTAAGAGCAAGAGCATCAAAGAAAAAATGGTCTAAGGAAACCGCCGAACATTTCCGCAAGGAGATTGAAAAATTAGCACGGATGAATCCGGCGGCTGCCGATTATTCTATCCAGATCAATTACTTAGAAGTTCTTCTTGATCTTCCATGGAACGAATTCACAAAAGACAATTTTGATCTGAAAAGAGCAGAGAAAGTGCTCGAAAAAGACCATTATGGACTTGAAAAAGTCAAACAGAGAATTATAGAATACCTGGCCGTGCTTAAATTAAAGCACAACATGAAGGCCCCTATTCTTTGCCTTGTCGGCCCTCCGGGGGTTGGTAAAACATCTCTTGGAAAGTCTATCGCGAAAGCAGTGGGCAGAAAATATGTACGTATGGCCCTTGGCGGGATACGTGATGAAGCTGAAATAAGGGGGCACCGTAAAACATACATTGGCGCTATGCCAGGCCGTATTATTCAGTCTATCAAGAAAGCAGGGACTTCCAATCCTGTGTTCGTTTTAGATGAGATCGATAAAGTAGGTAATGATTTCCGTGGCGATCCATCATCGGCCTTACTTGAAGTATTAGATCCTGAACAAAATAATGCCTTTTACGATCACTATGTTGAGGTTGATTATGACCTTTCCAATGTGATGTTCATAGCAACAGCCAATTCCCTGAGCAGCATTCAGCCGGCGCTATTGGACAGAATGGAGATCATTGAGGTTAATGGCTATACAATAGAAGAAAAGATCGAGATCGCTAAGCAGCATCTTCTTCCTAAACAAAGGGAACAACATGGCTTAAAAACCAGTAATATAACTCTGAAAGCGCAGGTTATTGAAAAAGTAATCGAAGATTATACTCGTGAATCAGGGGTCCGTGGATTGGAGAAAAAAGTGGGTTCTTTAGTAAGGGGTATTGCTACAAAGATCGCAATGGAAGTCGAGTATAGTCCTGCTTTAAGCAAAGCTGACGTAGAAAAAATACTTGGCCCACCTATATTCGATAAAGATCTGTACGAAAACAACAATGTTGCTGGAGTGGTTACAGGCCTTGCCTGGACTCAGGTCGGCGGTGACATACTTTTTATTGAAGCCAGCTTAAGCCCCGGGAAGGGTAAATTGTCCCTTACAGGAAATCTAGGCGATGTGATGAAAGAATCAGCAACAATTGCTATGGCTTACTTGCGGGCTCACTCTTCAAAATTCGGGATAGATCACCGACTTTTTGATCAATGGGATGTGCATGTCCACGTACCTGCTGGCGCCACACCTAAGGACGGCCCATCGGCTGGAATCACGATGCTTACAGCGCTGACATCGGCGTTTACGCAACGCCGTGTTAAATCTCACCTAGCAATGACTGGCGAGATTACCTTACGTGGGAAAGTTTTACCAGTTGGCGGAATTAAAGAGAAGATCCTGGCTGCAAAGAGAGCTAACATAAAGGATATTATCCTTTGTAAATCAAATCAAAAAGATATCCTTGAAATTAAAGAGGCGTATATTAAAGACCTTAATTTTCATTACGTGTCAGAAATGAGAGAGGTGATAGACTTTGCGCTGATCAAAGATAAAGTCAAGGATGCAATAGATCTAACGGTCAAGGAAACAGCTCCTATTTTAAACTAGATCATTTCGTATTTTTTTTTACCTCTTTTATCACTACCTTTCTTGAATATCTACATAAAATAAGATTATGAAAAATTTATATCTATTATTATTATTACTGGGCTTAACTGCCGCTGTACAGGCTCAGGATAAGATCTATAAAAAAGGCGGAGAAATCGTTGAAGCAAAGATCACCGAAGTAGGGGCTGACGAAATTAAGTACCGCGTATTTGGCGATCAATCAGGACCAATGTACGCTCTGGATAAAGACCGGATCATTAAGGTTGTTTACGAAAACGGAAGGGTCGAAACCTATCAGAGTAATCTGAAGGATCCTAAATTATACGAAGATCAGGCTAAAAGCGCAATTAAGATTAATTTTTTAGCCCCTCTGCTGGGATATACTCAGCTTAACTATGAACATAGTCTTAGACCCGGCCGGGCATATGAACTATCTTTAGGCCTGATTGGTATAGGAAAACGGCAAGAACTTGGATCTTCCTTTAATTCAACTACAAATACTTCAACTACTACTTATCGTAAGGCCAGCGGGGTTTTTTTAGCCGGTGGGTATAAATTATCAAAGCTTCCCGACTTTGTAAATAAAGGTGCGAAATACAGTCACGTTCTACAGGGCACCTACGTCAAGCCGGAATTATCTTTTGGTGTTTACGATCAGAACAGAAGGGAGGGCTTTGGAACTAAGCCGGTGTTGCGTAGAGAGACTGTAACCTTTGGGGGATTACTGATTAATCTTGGAAAACAATGGGTATTAGGCGACCTTCTTTTGGTTGATCTATATGCTGGTGTCGGTTATGCGGTAGATAATCGTGACCGCGAAAGAGGAAATTCCGAATTTTATTACGACAATTTCGTCGGTAACCATTTCGCTTTAACCTCAGGTGCGGACAGCGGGTTTGGTGTAAATGGTGGGTTTAAGATCGGGATACTCATAAACAAGAAAAAATAGGTTATCACAGATCACTGGAATAGTTTTGAAGGTCCACCCAATTTAATGTTTAAACTTTGTTAGGTTCGGCCTTTCTTTAAATCCATGCGCATATTCGTTTTTTGCCTGCTATTTGCAGTATTTATTTCAAGTATCTGCTATGCACAGCAGACCGGTTTCAAAAACGAATTTGGCTTTAGAAGCGATAATGATGCATATCTGGCATATGGGCAAGATCGATATTATACTAATGGACTATTTATTTATTTCAGAAGGGCTACCGACCAAAGCAAGCTTTCTAAACAGCTGAACAAGGTTATCTGGGAGGCAGAAGCCGGCCAGAAAATGTACAACCCTCAATCCGGGAATATTACCGATATCACCTATGTTGACCGTCCTTTCGCGGCTTACCTTTACGCCGGGGGAAGTCTTAATTTACTGTTCAATTCTGAAAACTCACTGAAAATTGCCATACAGGCAGGTACTATTGGGCCTGACGCAAAGGGCAAAGAAACACAGGAACTGCTGCACAGCATTGTCGGCTTTTACGAGATCAACGGATGGGAATGGCAGGTTAATAATGAAGTGGCTTTTAACAGCACTATAAGTTATAAAAATCTTCTATTGAGAACCGGATCCAGCAAACTGGATCTGAGCCTTGACTCATATTTAAATTTAGGGAATACTTATGCAGGTGCGGGCGCGGGATTCATGTTCCGTACAGGCGATCTGAACCAGCTCTTTCATTCCGCCAGTACCGAAAGCGTAGTTTCGAATAATAGCAAATCAGCTGACCTGACTAAAAAGGAGCTTTTCTTTTATGCTAAACCTATGCTGCATTATGTGGCATATGATGCTACGATACAAGGAGGTTTGTTCAGCTCAGATAAAGGACCGGTAGTTTTTGATGCCAAGCCTCTTGTGTTCAGTCAGCTGGCAGGTGTAATGTATTCCAAGAAGCGCTGGATGGCAGATTTCTCCCTGATCTTCAAATCCAGAGAAATTAAGAGTATAGCCAGACCACATCAATATGGTTCGGCCGCACTTTATTATAGATTTAATTAGATCGTCAATCCCAGAGATTACTTCTCCTGTTAATCTTTTTTAAAGCCGTAGCTTGTTTCAGCTTTAGCCGCTTTTCGATCAAACTTTTACCCGGTTTGGTAGGCTTGCGAGCTTTAACTTTGTGAAGAGCACCTTTTAAAAGCATAAGTAGTTTCTCCACGCTTCTTTCTTTGTTTTTAAGCTGACTCCTATACTCCTCGGTTATTATCTGCAGAATACCCTCAGCGTTTATCCTGTTGGAAAGCTTATTTAAGATCGTTTCTTTCTGAACCTCTGTAAAGAGCGATGACGTATTTATATTAATATTCAATTCCACCTTACTCGAAACCTTATTGACGTTCTGCCCTCCTTTTCCTCCGCTGCGGGATGTTTTGAATGTTATTTCCCGCAGCAGTGATCCTTTTGAAAATTCCATGTGCAAAAGTAATAAGCCAGGAGCAAAGAACAAGAAGCAAAGAGTAAAACGCAATCCATAAAAAAAGGAGCTTAAGCATCATCGATAAACGGTAATAATAATGTATTCATTCCTTGTTACTCGTTCCTTATCACTTACTCCAATTAATAATTAAATTAGAAGCAAATCAGAATGAAAGTTTAAATTTGTATCCGATGAACAAAAATATTGTAATCGCCATTGACGGTTATTCTTCCTGCGGAAAAAGCACTATAGCTAAGGCCCTGGCAAAAAGACTCCATTTTATTTATATTGACAGCGGTGCAATGTACCGGGCCGTGACCTTATATTTTCTCAGGAATAGCATAGATCTAAGCAATCACGATGCTGTCGTGACGGCGCTCAATAATGTCCATTTAAATTTCCATTCCAGGGATTACAAAAGTCATATAACTTTAAATGACGAAGATGTTTCCGAGGAAATTCGTCAGATGCCCGTGTCAGAATTAGTAAGTGATGTCAGTACAATTAAAGAGGTCCGCGTGGAAATGGTAAGACAGCAGCAGCGAATGGGCAAATCAAAGAATATTATTATGGACGGGCGGGATATTGGAACAGTTGTTTTCCCTGAAGCAGACATGAAACTATTCATGACCGCGGATCCAAAAGTCCGCGCTGAAAGAAGGTTTAAAGAACTGATGATTAAAGGCGAAGATGTAACGATGGAAGAAGTATTTGACAATCTTGCTCACCGGGATTATCTGGATACTACCCGGGAAGAAAGCCCGCTGGTAAGAGCGGATGACGCGATCATACTTGACAACACGACAATAGATCAGGCACAGCAGCTTGATTTTGCATTAGTCAGAATACTTCCCCTTTTAACTGCCGTCTGATCAATCTGCATCCTCATCGCTCCGATGCTTTTCCTGGTCGTCAGATGGCTCGTGCATCTGCTCGTCGAAAGGCTTTTCGTGAACTACAAACTCGTTATCCTTATCCTCACCTGTATCCTTCTTCCTAACTTCAATCAGCTTGTCCGCATCTTTACTTGGAGATGCGTCTTCCTTTTCTGATATATTTTTCAATCTGTTATCGGACCTGTGATATTCTTTGCTCATGGTAATTCTTTATTATAACAACGTTACTGATTGGGGAATGTTTGTATTAAAGTATTGAATGATCTTATACTCAATAAAATAAAGAGCGAAAATGTTTTTTAATAAAAATGAATTTTTCTACCTTTGCAGTCCGATTTAAATTGGAAAAAGGAGATATATTAATTAATGGCCAAAAAACTAGAAGCCGAAAAGGAGTTAACAGCTAAACAAGCAGAACTTCAGGGCGAAGAAACCACTACGGTTAAAGAAAAAGAAACTATTGAATCAGAAGCTGATTCAGTATCGATCGAAGAGATCAAATCAAAAACTATGATCACCCCTACAGGCGATTTCGACTGGGATGCGGATGACAAAGGTTTTGGTAACTACAGCGCTGCAGACCGTCAAAAGTTTGAAGAGATGTATGCAGGAACATTTAATTCGATCGAAAAAGGCGAGATCATCTCGGGCATTGTCGTATCGATTAACAACAAAGATGTGGTATTGAACATCGGATTTAAATCTGATGGTCTTGTATCATTATCTGAATTCCGTGATACACCTGACCTTAAGGTTGGTGATTCAGTTGACGTATTTGTAGAATCGCAGGAAGATGCTAACGGTCAGTTAGTTTTATCACGCAAGCGTGCAAAAACACAGCGTTCATGGGAAACTATCAATGAAGCTTTGGATCAGGACAAAATCATCACTGGTTTTGTTAAGAGCCGTACCAAAGGTGGGCTTATCGTGGATATTATGGGTGTTGAGGCTTTCCTTCCAGGATCGCAGATCGATATCAAACCTATTCGTGATTACGATATCTATGTTGGTAAAACAATGGAATTCAAGGTTGTTAAGATCAATCATGAGTTCAAAAACGTTGTTGTATCCCACAAGGTGCTGATTGAAGACGATTTAGAAAATCAAAAAATTGAGATCGTTGCTAAGCTCGAAAAAGGTCAGGTACTTGAAGGTACTGTGAAAAACATCACTGATTTCGGTGTGTTTATCGACCTTGGCGGCGTAGACGGTCTGTTACATATAACTGATATTTCATGGGGCCGCATAGAGCATCCGCGTGAAGTATTAAGCCTTGATCAAAAAATTAATATTGTTGTTCTTGATTTTGATGACGAGAAGAAACGTATCGCATTAGGATTAAAACAATTAACTCCACATCCTTGGGAAGCTTTAGATACTAACTTAGAAATAGGGTCTAAAGTTAAAGGAAGAATTGTTACTGTTGCTGATTACGGCGCATTCCTGGAAATCACTCCTGGTGTTGAAGGCCTGATCCACGTATCAGAAATGTCATGGTCTCAAAATCTTCGCAATCCTCAGGAATTCCTGAAAGTTAGCGATGAGGTTGAAGCACAAGTATTGACCCTGGATCGTACTGAGCGCAAAATGAGCTTAGGTATCAAACAACTTACTCCTGATCCGTGGAAAAATATCGGCGATCGCTATCCTATCGGAAGCAAGCACAAAGCTGTAGTTAAAAACATGACTAACTTCGGAGTGTTTGTTGAGATCGAAGAAGGAATTGATGGATTGATCCACATTTCTGATCTTTCATGGTCTAAGAAAGTTAATCACCCTAACGAATTCACTAAAGTTGGTGAAGAATTAGAGGTGGTTGTTTTAGAACTTGATGAAGCTAACCGCAAATTAAGCTTAGGACACAAACAACTGGAAGAAAACCCTTGGGAAACTTTCGAAACAGTATTCACACTGGATTCAATCCATGAAGGAACTGTGTTGAAGGTAACTGACAAAGGTGCTATCGTGGCATTGCCTTATGGCGTTGAAGGATTCGCTCCGACAAAACATATGGTGAAAGAAGACGGTTCTTCTGTAAAAGCTGAAGAAACAGCTGAATTCAGAATTATTGAATTCAACAAAGATTCTAAACGTATCGTAGTTTCTCACGCCCGCATCTGGGAAGAGGCAAAAGCTGAAGAACGTAAAGAAGAATTCAATGCTAAGAAGAAAGAAGCTAAAGCAACAACCAGCGCCGTTAAAAAGGTGAAGGAATCTGTTGAAAAATCAACTTTAGGCGATCTTGGTGTATTGGCGCAACTGAAAGAGAAAATGGAAGGTGCAGAAAGCAAAGCCAAAAAAGCAAAGAAAACTGAAAACGATGCTGCTGAAGTAGCAAAACCAGAGGCTTCTGCAGAAGCTGATGAGTCAGCAGAATAAGCATAAATTTTTTATTGTACTTTAAAGCCTC
>NZ_JBBJNI010000037.1:0-30056 GCF_037719425.1 Daejeonella sp.
TTGGATGGCACTTTATGGATTACTATTCTATCGATTACGGTTTGAATCAATATTTAACCAATCTTGGATTTACCGTACTGTCTGTTAACTACCGTTTGGGTATTGGGTACGGATATAAATTTCAGCGGGCCATCAACGCAGGAGCGCAGGGAGCATCCGAATACCAGGATGTAAAGGCTGCCGGCGAATGGCTTGCAAAACAACCAAATATCGATGCCCAAAGGATTGGTATATATGGCGGCTCGTACGGAGGATACCTCGTTGCCCTCGCTCTCGGAAAAGATTCCCAACTGTTTGCTGCCGGAGTTGATATCCATGGTGTGAATAGTCGTTTTGCCAGCTCAGCACAGACGACACGCGAACCGGCACCGGACGCAGACCTTTATGAGCAAGCTGTCGTGAAATCTTCTCCTGTAACCTATCTCGATACCTGGACCTCTCCTACTCTTATCATCCACGCTGATGATGACAGGAATGTGAATTTCAGCCAGAGTGTGGATCTTGCAAGGCGCTTTGAAGACAAAAAGTTTGAGTTTGAGTACCGGGCAATCCCCGATGATACCCATCATTGGATGAAATATTCGAATGGCGTTATGGTTAGTGAGGTAACTGCTGACTTTCTGAAAAGAAAACTTATGAAATAATTGAGAATGGAGAGTGGAAAGTTGAGAATGGAAATTGGCGGATGGTTATTACATATAGCACTCTAATTTTTGAAGAAACTCTCAATTCTCCACTCTCCACCATTGCTGTCCGGTAAACTTTCCATACAAGGCCAAGTATATTATTGAACACATCAGTTGAAGGAAAAGTACCAGGCCCTCCCGCGGCAATGAGCGCAAAGAATTAAATCTTAACAAAAATCTTATTCCTATATAGGAAGTAAAGAAACAGCCAAACCAGCACTACTGCCCCAAACGCCTGAAAAACCTCATGCCATTCCTCGGGGGCAGGGGCGTATAAGCCACCGAACAGACGCTCCGAAGTATACCGGAAGTTGATGAAGTTGACAGCCATATAAACGGTCAGTGAATTAAGACCGATAACCTGGAAAAAGAATGCCCACTTCTGAAACTTGAGCACGTCGATGATCCAGTAAAATAAAGTCATCGCTATAAAGGCCATACCACCAGTAAGCAGGACAAAAGAACTGGTCCAGAAACGTTTGCTGATCGGAAAATGAAGGCTCCACAGTAAAGCAATACCTATACATAACACACCGGCGAGCAGCATGAGCTGAATCTTCTTAAATTCCTTTTTCTCCGACCTCAGCACATTCCCTGCAAGGGCGCCGAGCACCGTTAAGCATAAAGCAGGAAACTGGGTGATCAGGCCGAGCTCATCATACGTTTTCTGTAGCAGCCTTCCAGGCAGGAAATTCCGGTCAATCCAGCCCACCAGGTTACCCTCAAAAGTCAGGTTAGCCGCTCCAAAGCCTGGCACCGGAACCAGGAATATAATAGCGTAATATGCCAGCAAGATCCCTCCTACCCATGCGATCAGGCCTTTCCATCCAAAATTCATATACAGGAAGGTCGTTACGAAACCGGCAATACCAATTCGTCCAAGAACGCTGACGATGCGGATCTGAGAAGGTTCAAAGTACGGGAAGGGAATGTTTTTATCGATCATACCAAGAACAATAAGGATGATCATTCGCCAGAAGGCCTTACGGTAAATGGTCTTCTTCTCAACTTTATTCTTAATATCCCGGCTTAAGGAAAAAGCAATCGATACCCCGGAAATGAACAAGAACAGCGGAAATATAAAGTCATAAAAAGTAAAGCCTATCCATTTAGGATGTACCAACTGAGATGCTATTGTGTCTATCCATGGCCATCCGGTTTTACCTTCCATTAAAACAAGAAAGGTGCCGCCGCCAGTGATGAAAAACATATCGAAGCCGCGCAGGGCATCGACCGACATAAGCCTGTTTGATTTTTGTGCCTTGCCTTCAGAGAGGTCAGTTTTTGTCATGTGTAATATTTGTTAAAAAGGATTAGCAATTCTCTCACTCCTCAGATCCTGTACTTTTGAAATGCAATATAAAATATTCTAAACATTATTCCCATTCTTCCATGTTTTGTCCCAAACCGCCCTTAATGAACTGTGGTTAAGCGTCCCGAAGAATTTTATCCACATTAACATTTATTCAAATTTTCATGTTATCTTCATATCCCAATTTCATTTTATACAATGAAATATTAATATGAAAAAAGCAGCTCTCACTGTACTACTAACCCTGGCAAGCACTCTGTGCTTTTCCTTTCAACCCGACACGCTTAGTGTCAGCACTGAACCGGTTCAGAAAAGCGCAAAGTACCCGAATATCTCCTACCAAAAAGCTTCACGGTATGCTATTCCCGTAGCCCTGGTTGGATATGGGTTTACCTCGCTGAACAAGGGAATGGCATGGCGAACTGATAAAGAGCTAAATCACGAGCTTATGGAAGAGATCCCCGGATTTGCGACTAATTTCGATGATAAGCTTCAATATGCCCCTGTTGCGATGGTGTATACTCTCGAGGCCATCGGTATAAAAGGCAAGAATAATCTCTTTGACCGCACCGCGCTTTATTTGATCTCCAATTCACTAATGGGCCTTACAGTGAACTTCCTGAAGGAACATACATCAAAGCTTCGGCCTTCAGGCGACGACCGGCGATCTTTCCCTTCCGGACATACAGCCACAGCTTTCGTAGCCGCTGAATTTATGCGGCAGGAGTTTAAAGACAAGTCTCCTGTTTATGGTTATGTCAGCTATTCGCTGGCCGGTGCCACAGGCGCACTCCGGATGATGAACAATAAACACTGGTTCAGCGATGTACTTGCCGGAGCTGGTGTAGGCATAGCTTCAACCAAACTTACATACCTGGCCTACCCCTGGATAAAAAAGAAGATCATAAAGAAAAACCTGAACATCATTGCGGTGCCGCTTATCCAGAAAAAGATAACCGGGTTTTCTGCTATCGCCTGGTTGTAGGCTCTTCCACAACTAGATCAAATGTTTTTTAGGGCGATACACACCTTTAGGCGTCACGCTTTCCCCCGCTGACGGGGGCAGGGGGTGGATTTCGTCAAATCAGCGCGGGACACTGGACGGTTAACCTGATAGTATCTGCAAAACAATTCTCTCCAAAACAAAAAAGGATCGCATACATGCGATCCTCCTCCCAACAGGTATTCCTATTGATTAGTTCCAGCTTATCGAATCGAGTCAATCACTACAGCCGTATCTCCGGAAGCGGAATTATCCTCCGGCATGGAATCGATCACCCCATTTGTGGTATCAGAATCAAGGTCATCGTCGGTCTCCGTTGTATTATTGCACGAAGCTGCGAGTAAACTAATTCCGACAAATAAGAATAATAACTTAAATAAATGTTTCATGATGTGTTTGGTTGATGATTAGATTTTGAATTAATGAAGAAACGAACGCCGGTGATCTGCCAGCGTTCGTTCTGGTATTTCAAAGACTAACGATGAATATATTCGCCTTTGTTATTTTTCCACTCACTTTCAAAATAGTCGGCATCTTCCTTTGTGCGTGGTGTAACGCCCATAACAATACCGCCATCTTTTACGCCAGTCTCATACTCAACTGCACGTTCTTCAGGTATTCCTGAACCTACAAGGGCTCCAACAATACCGCCAGTCAAACCACCAGCACCAGCACCGGCAAGACCAGCCGCCAAAGGCCCGGCAATTACAAGTCCTAATCCTGGCAAAGCAACTGCAGTTCCGATAGCAGCAATAGCTCCAATAATCGCGCCCGCAGTTCCGCCTATTGCAGAACCTGCTCCGGCACCTTCAAGTGCTTTGTTTCCAAGCTCAGTTTCCACTTCAGTGTTATGGAAATGTCTCTTCCTTGTATCATCAGACATCATTAAATTAATGTCATTTTGCGTGTAGCCACGTGAGTGTAATGAGTTATACGCGTTTTCAGCACTTTGTCTGTCTCTGAACATTCCCGTCATCATACGGTTGTTATCTGTTGATTTGGTTTCCATGGTATTCGTTTTTTAGTTTTAATTTACAATTGGTAATGTATCTTTTGCAACACCGTTTTTTAGGAAAGGGTTTGTTTTTTTTGAAAATTGTATGAGATCAGGTAGTTATACTTGTATAAGGCGCTACCTCCATTTAATCGGACATGTCTGAAGGCGGGCTTGTTCCTTGCTTCAACTTGTTGCCAGTTACCAGCTGCCTGTTGCCTGGCTGGGCGGAGTTTATGGTGCTTAACCAAACGCCTATAACCGCAATGGGCGCAAAGGTTTAAGCAAAGGTCGAAATTCTTCACAAGAAAGCTCGAAGTTTTCGAGTGTGTGGTATTAGTATCTAGTTTAGGTGATTGATTTCGATTATGTCCAATCGAACGTCCCCTTTTTTTCAAAAAGTTTTGTTGCTTCCGTTATTTCGTATCCAGAAAAAGGTTAAAGTAAAAAAGTATTTTGCAGAATCAGTGGCCTGCAAAGCACTTTTAAAATTTCAAAAAGGATTAAAGTCGAACCAAACTCATAAACCCACTAATAAGGGAAATGATTGCGCCAGCAGGAAGTTTTACAATTACTTTCCCTTCTTACGAACGGGCGGTTTCAGTGACGGCGTATTACCTGGTACGTCTTTATTATCTCTTTGACGCTTATCTGGTTTCCCAGTTGAGTCAGCAATTCTTTTCGGTCCCGGTTTAAGTGCCATAATCTTTCTTTTTTAATATTCCATACAAGTTAACTATTCCTCTCCGCATTTCTAGAAATTAATTATTATCTGTTTTTTCACATTTGCATATAATTTGTTTAGCTACTTTATCAAGCATTATACATATTGGTTTTGATCCTCGAGTGGAGGCGTTTGTATGGTGAAGCCGGATCAAGCAGTACACCGAAAGCGAAATAGGCACATTTCCAAAAGGCGGGAGGCATCGCGAGGGACTAAAATCCACCCCCAACTCAGCGGGGGAACTGGGCGGATAGAACCAACCAATTAAAAACGAACCCACCATTCTTAAGAAATTATTATGATCTGGCAAAAGCCAATAACGGTGCTATATCTCCCTTATCCGCTGCCTTCACTGCTTTCAAATAATTGCTTCGTTGCTCTCCAGGCATGGCCAGGTCTGCAGTTCCCCAGGTAAATACCGAATGCTTAAAAACCTTATCGGCAATAATATCGGCCATTAGACGGCTATGGCGGCCGTTGCCATTGGGAAAACAGTGAATGCTCACGATGCGATGCTTGAAACGCAGGGCAAACTCATCTGGCCGATATACATTGTTCTCTACCCAATGCACTGCGTCATCCAGAAGATACTTCAACTCTGGCCCTATCTTCCAATGTTTGATTCCAAGGTTCTTTTCCGTTCTCCTAAACTCTCCAGCCCATGCCCATACCTCGCCATACATTTTGCGATGTACTTCTCTAACAAAATCTTCGGTAAAGATGCGCTGAGGTGTGAAAGATCGTTTCAGGCTCCATTCTACTGCCTGTTCGATATTATGTTGTTCGAATTCATCCAGTTCGCCGCGGGTGGCAATGGTTGGTATCATCAATCCGTCTATCTCTTCTTCATCCAATGGGGTTTGCCCGGGTAAATATTCCAGGTTTAATCCCATAAGATTTTAGGCATTTCGTTCTTGAGAGATAAAGTTTTTTCAATTATGGCCTGATCTATACGCCTTCTGGTGTTTTCCTGATCTTCAAGCTTCATGCTATTGGACGTACGCAAGACTATCTGTGAAGCCAGTTCTCTCGCCTTATTTTCAATCAGAGCATCAAGTGTTCCGTCGTTTGGTACGAAGCCATAAACCAATTGCATATCCAGGGCGGTAGCGGCCTCACGCAAGGACCTCAGCGTTATGGAGCCGTCTTTCTCCCTTTTTTCGATATCCTGGGCACTTTGTTTGGTAATAGAAAGCTTGTTTCCCAACTGTCGCAGTGACATACCGAGAGCCGTTCGTATTGCTTTAATCCACCCCGTTGGGGGGATGGCTACTTTCTGGAGATTTGAAAATGCTGATATCTTTGCACTTAAATGCTGTAATTCTAAATTTCGCTTTGCCATAAGTAATACTATTAACTGACGATTACTTAGTAAAGGTAAGGTTATAGATTGACAATTACAATAAGAAAGTAAGATAGTAGGCTGACGAATTATGCTGCGGATTTATATTTTAACCTTGGATGACTGGATTCATCTGATGAGTATTTCTACTTCCCCCCCAATTCCTTAACCCTAATATTCCTAAACTTCACCGGACTCCCATGCCCAAGAAACCCGATATGACCTTTATCCCTCAACAATCCCGGATGCTCCTTCCCATCTGCCGCACCATTCTTCCGTGCCTCAGTAATATCCGCATCAAGTATCGTAGTACCGTTCAGAATAACCTTAATTTTAGGGCCCTGCACAATAACTTCCTGGTAATTCCACTGGCCGGTTGGTTTAAGAAAGCCTCGCTTAGCTGGTATTGTTCCGTAGATGGAACCATGGTACTGGTAAATTTTAAGGTCTTTATAAACAGGGGCATCATTGTCCAGAATTTGCAATTCCATTCCCTGGTAGGCTGCATCACCTGTTAAAGGTGCGCGAATGCCCAAGCCGTTATTAGCTCCCGGGGTTAGTTGAAAATCGAACCTGAGAACGAAGTCGCTGAATTCTTCTTTAGTGAATAAATTTCCACCAGACCCTTTTGCAGTTTTCGGGCTGATCACCAGGTTACCATTCTCAGTAAAATAGTCAGCTGTGTTGCCTGTCCACTGGAACATACTAGATCCATCAAACAAGGTTTTGAAGCCTTCGGTCTTTTCTTGCGCGCTTAACTGAAATATCTTTGCGCCCGGCAGTTCTTTGATGTAAATATTCCGGTAAGCAACGGGCGAGCCATGGGCCTGGAGCTCAATTTGTTCTTGTGCATAAATAGGCTGGTTTCTGTCCCAGTAATTCTCCAGGATCACATTATCTGTAACCAACTCGCCGTTCAGATAAACCGTAACACGGTCGGCCTTCATAATAATTCGGAAGGTGTTCCACTCCCCTAGTTTCTTGTCGGCAACTTTAAGGGGTTTGCTTTCATGCACTTTATTATTATACAAGCCACCAGAACCAACCTGTGCCCCCACCTTTACCCGGGCGTTATCCCAGATCTGAACCTGCGGAGTACCGCGAAGGTAAATACCTGCATCTCCCTCCTGCTTGCCATCGTCAATGATCTTCCAGTCGACGTACATTTCAAAATCGCGGTACTTTTTGGCAGTGACAATATTATTCCCATGTGACATAAAATGAAGCTCACCATTCTTTACTTTCCAGCTATCCCGCATTTCCGCATCTGCCTTCTTTTGTGCCTCAGCCAGTTCCGTCGCGGTCATTTTAGCCCGCTTTACCGGATCGGCTACCAGGCCTTTCCAGCCTTTAAGATCTTTTCCATTGAACAAGGCGACAAAGCCTTCTTTCTTCAGCTGCGCCGGAGTGCTTTGGGCTTGTGCAGGCGCTCCGGTAAATGTTACGAACATAAGAAGTATCAGGGCAGCCTGGAAAAGGGAACTAAAGTTTTTTGTGAGGTTCATTTTTAGTATAGGTTGTTGTAGATAGTGGCTGTGACAAAG
Source organism: Daejeonella sp. (assembly GCF_037719425.1). Classification (GTDB taxonomy): domain Bacteria; phylum Bacteroidota; class Bacteroidia; order Sphingobacteriales; family Sphingobacteriaceae; genus Daejeonella. The sequence continues at coordinate 7,606 of NZ_JBBJNI010000037.1, forward strand.
GAGATATAGAGTGGTTACGATTACTGGGGTCAGGCATATTGCGACGGAGGTATACTTGAAACTACCAGCCATCTCTCGGTATTCCCCACCTGCGGGACATTTATGTTTGATGTCCTACGATACTCACTTGGTGTCATGTTTTTAATTTTTCTGAATTGCCTGTTAAAGTTAGCAAGGTTATTAAATCCACATTTATAAGCGATTTCGACAATATTTTCCTCTAGTTCTGCTAATAATTTACAAGCGTGTCCAATTCTTACCTTAGTTAAATATTCAACAAATGTAACTCTGTAGTGTTCCTTAAAATAATTGCAAAACGTGCTAACGGCCATGTTAGCTACAGATGCTACATCATTAAGCGTTATATCGTGATCGAAATTTCTTAATATGTAAGTGTTGACCTTACGGAACTTATCAGAACAATCCAAAAGGCCATTTTTTAAGTAACCCGGACTTGCAAGCAGCTCATATTCTTTGCTTTCACATAGTATATCAAAGATCGTTAACATAGATGTTAATCGCTTTATCCCACTCATATTTGGCATTTCTTCCATTAAAGCTGCGATTTTACTCCGGGAGTTACCTGTAATAACCATTCCTTGTTTGGATAGTCTCAAAAGGTTTTTAATCGGCTCTATTTCGGGCAGGTTGAAAAAATCAATTCCTAAAAAATTTTCAGCAAAATGTATAACAGTTGCATCCGCTCTCAAATTTGCCATTCCCTTAAAATATTGCGGATCATTCATCCAGAGATGTGGGATCGAGGGTCCCATAAAGACAAGATCCCCTTCTTGAAAATATCCTACATGATCGCCAACCTGGCGTACACCCGTGCTCTTATTAATTAATACCAGTTCAAATTCTGAATGATAATGCCATGGACAGGGGAAAAATGGACCCTCCTCTTTGCATATATTGAAGGATTTATTGAACTCCAGAGGGATATGATACTGTAAAGCTTTCATTATAAAATCCGGTTGATTACTTAACTTAAATTTAAACTATTAATGAACACAAATTCAATATATAGAAAATAGTATCATAATTGTAAATAAAAGTAGGAAAAAAATGAGCTCAGGAGCGATAGTTTTGATAAGTGGACTAACCAATAATACTTTATTACTGATACTATCAATAAAGGAAGAGGCAACCACTAATATAGAAGAAGCAATCATTAAATATAGTAAACATAATAAGTTCCTCATGCATTCATGTCAACATCAATTGAACAAAAAATTCTTCTAAATTAGTGAATAGTCAACAGCAATTAATACTTTAACACGTAAATTATACCATTAACATTTGTTTTCATCAACTAATATCAAATTACAAACAAATTCCCATGCAAACACAGATCAAAGCCAAATTAGCATTCTTTATGTTTATCCAATATTTCATCTGGGGCTCCTGGTATGTTAGTATGGGGACCTATTTAAGTAAAACGCTCCAATTTGATGGTGGACAGATTGGACTTGCTTATGGGGCTTTTGCAATCGGCGCTATGATTGCTCCGTTCCTTGTGGGACTGCTGGCTGACCGTTATTTCGCATCTGAGAAACTTCTTGCTTTCCTGGGAATTATAGGCGGTTTGATGTTATTTATTCTTCCGATGATTACAACATTCGGTTCGTTTTACTTGATGCTGATTTTATACTGCTGTACTTTCGTACCTACGCTGGCGCTGGGAAACTCTCTTTCTTTGCGTCATCTGGAGAACCCGAAGCGTGACTTTCCGCTTGTTAAAACCCTTGCATCAATAGGCTGGATTGCTGCAGGAATAACGCTGAGTGTCGTTTTTAAGGGAGAGCAATCCGCTATACAGTTTTATGTTGCAGGTACGACTTCAATTTTGTTCGGGCTCTTCTCGCTTACACTACCCCACACTCCTCCAATGAAGACTGGAAAGGATGTCAGTCTTGGTGATATTCTTGGTCTTGATGCTCTGGCACTTTTAAAAAAACCATCCTTCGCGATTTTCATCGTATGTATGTTTTTAATATGTATTCCCCTGTATTTCTACTTTGTGAACATGAATTTGTATGTCACCGAACTGGGGTGGAAGTTTACCGCGGCTAAGATGTCTTTAGCACAGGTTTCTGATGTAGCCTTTCTTATTTTATTACCCATTATGCTAAGCAGGCTGGGCTATAAAAAGACCATCTTCATCGGCATTTTAGCATGGGCAGTAAGATATTTCCTGTTAGCAGGAAGCGTAGATTATGTTTCAATGCAAACAATGATGGTTTTTAGCGCAATTTTGCTACATGGTGTTTGCTACGACTTCCTGTTCATTGCAGGCCAGCTTTACGTAGATGACGAAGCCAATGAAAGGATGCGTGGCGCAGCACAAGGATTAATTGCCTTCATATTGTGGGGGGTTGGAGCCTTTGTTGGGACTCATCTTGCGGGAAGTTCTCAGGCAGTTAATACACTGGCTCAGCCGATCGGGGATATTGCACATAACTGGTACAATATATGGATCTACCCTGCATGGGGCTCCGTTGCTGTACTCGTAATTTTTGTTATTTTCTTTCGCGAACCCAAAAAGTACAGAAGGGATGAGAGCAGATGACAATCGATTCTAGCTCCACTATACCAGGTGCATTGCAACTCAATGAGCAGCTAAAGGTTGAATTTCAACTTTTCTGACAAACATCTCTGCTCCTTCCGACTGGATCTGGATCCTGCCCCTCGTCGGCTTTACCCGGTAAGCCTGGTTTACCAGCACGCCATTTAGGTATATATCGATCTTATCGCCCTCGGCAACGCATTCTATCTTATTCCATTTACCTGCTTCTTTTTCCACGTCTTTTTCTCCGCGAAAGCCTAAAACATCCTTCCAGTTCGGATCACGTGCAAACCAGTCAATCCTGCCTCCATTGATCGTCAGTGGTTGTCCGCCCGGCATAAACACGTTACCACGGCCCTGCTTTTTAGGTGCCACATTGCTGGTCAGGGCAAATTTATCAGATCCATTACCTACCACAAGAAAATCTCCCGTGCCTCCTTCAATGATCTGGCATTCTATCGAATGCATCCAGGTTCCTGAATAACCGCCATCTTGTCCTGTAGAATGAAGAAGTATGCCATTATCCCGGGCGTTGTCGATCCTTGGCGCAAAGGTTTTCTGGCCCCATTTAAACTCGACAGTAAGTTTATAATTACTGTATTCCTCGTTCGTGGTTATGCAGCCATATTCCTCTCCTGAAACCCGAATCATTCCGTTCTGAACAGTAAATACCTGCTTGGGATCAGCATCCCTGCCGCGGTCTTTGATAAAGGTATACCAGCCAGCAAGATCTTTTCCATTAAAAAGGCTAATGGACCTGGACTCAGAGGTTTTGGGCTGGTTTGAATTTGATTTTACTGAACCGCAGCTTTCAACTAATATCAGGGAAGAAATAAGGGCGACAGTGACAAGGAGTGTTGTTTTCATATATTTTATATTTATTAATTACTGATGTCCGGAGAAAGTTTCATAAAGAGTTTGAGTTTCCAGCGTTCGCTGGAATGACAATTCCCAGGGTTAGAATATGGAGATTCCGGCCTTCGCCGGAATCTGAACTGTATAGATATTTCGTTTTCACAACTAGTTCCGCAGAGCTTTTCCACGCACTCCGATCCTGACGAAAGTCAGGATCTCCTAATACAAAAAAACACATGTCATTCCAGCGAAAGCTGGAACCTCTTTTGTCGAATCTTTAATAAATTCCAATACTTTTCAACTTCGTTATTTTGATAAAGTTTTGAAAGGGCTTGTCTTTGAAAGATAGACAAAATAATCTGTAGACGTTTCATAAAAAGATTCATTATGCTCCGCCCTTAAGGTAGGCGATTAATTTTGTCATTTCATCCTTACTAATGATTTGCTCCAGTCCGTCAGGCATGAGCGAAAGTCCGGAATTGCTGAGCGAGGATATATTCTTTCTAAGGATCGATTCGTCAGTTCCGAAGGTTGTGCGAAGGGTCAGGCTGTTCTCAGTTTCGGAAACCAGCCAGCCTGAAAATGAGCGGCCATCGTTTGTACGGATTGAGACGGATTGGTAAGCCGGCAAAACTTCATAGTTCGGGACCACTATATGCAGCAGTAAAGCATCCGCAGGCTGGTTCTTCACGCCTGTCAGATCAGGACCGACCTTACCCCCTTCATTCAGGTAGGTATGGCAGGCCGAGCATGCTTTCTGGAAAACAGCCTTTCCCTGTTTCGCATCAGCGGAAGCAGTGAGGGCAGCTTTATATTCCTGATAAACCTTCATACGGTCTCCCCCTTCGAGTTCTTTAAATAAGGCCTTCGCCCGGTCGCCGATCTCCGCATTTTTATCTGACATCAGTTGTACACGGTCGGCCGATGATAACTCAGCTCCTTTGATTGTTCCTTTCTCAATCACTGCAAATAGTTCATTGATGAAAACAGGTTTTGAAATTACGGCAGCGACAACGGCCGATTTGATCCGTGGGGTATATGCCGACCACGCTTCTTTGGTCAGCAGAAGTGCGGCTCCGCGCGGATCGTTCAGGCGTGAAAATGCAGATATAGCCTCAAGAAGCAATTCCGGAGGAGTATTTGGGACAATCATTTTTTGAAGCACGGCCTGACTCCGCTCAAAATTTGTATAGCCGAGTAGTCCCGTTGCCGAGATCCTGAGCCTGGTTTTTTCAGCCTGATTACCGGCGATACCGATGACAGTACCTATAAATTTATCAAGTGCCGTCTGTTCAGAACCGGAAGCCGCATTTCCCAGGATAGCGTAAAGCAAGCCTTTTGGGGAAGATCCAAATTCTTTTGCCCTGCCGCTAATTCCTTCTGCTAATCCCAGCATGGTAGCGATTCGCCATTCTGGTTCGCCATTAGATGCCAGCACTTCCTGTAAAAGCACACGGCCATCTTCAGGGGTGCCGCCGTTCCCGAACAAGCGCCCGAGGTCTCTCATCACCGAAGCGAAGGCGGCCGGATCTGCTTTTTGCTGTGTTCTGAAGGTGCTTAAGAATTCAGGCATACGCTTTTCTATACCGCTTAATATCGCTGCACGGAACCATTTATCGTTGCCATCCTTTGCTGCTAATGCAGCCAGGGCCTGGGTTGCCTGCTTGCCGTCCATCGAGCCTAATACCAGTGCGCTGTTAAAACGCACCCGGATAGCCTGATCGGTTGACGCGGCAATAATTGCTGGTCCGAGTTCAGGGTACTCTTTCAGTTTATTCCCAGCCAGCAATACTCCCTGTTCACGCACCCCGGATATTTTATCTGCCAGAACTTTCTTTAGTGTAGCCAGGTCCAGGGCACCGAGGGAATTGAGCAGCCAGACGGCACGTGTCCGGCTCTCCGGGTAGGCCGACTCAGCAGCAACCTTTCTTGTCTCCGGAACCGCGGCTTTATCATTGCGCTCCAGCAGCAACCTGTGGGCAGTACTCCGCTCCCATTCTTCTGCGGACGACAAATATTTCACCAGGTCAACGGTTGATGAAGCCGAGCTCAAGCCGGTGCGGGCATCATATTTCTTTTGAACAAAGTCTTTCCGCACTACCCGGTATATTCTTCCATCTGTCTTTCCGCTCTCCCAATCCAAACCTCCCCGGGCTTCTTCGGGTACATAGGCCGGATGATCTATTACTTTGCGATGCATATCTGCCACGTATAATCCTCCTTCCGGGCCATGCTGAACAGAAACCGGGCGGAACCATTCATCTGTAGATGACAGGAATTCCTTTCCTTCATAAGCGAGCTTTGAACTGAATGATACACCCTCGGGTTGAACGATTTGTCTTTGAACCAGGTTCTGGGCTGATTCACAAATAAATATATTACCCTTATGTGCGGGTGTCAGTCCGGTTCCATTGAACACCATCAAACCGCTGGCCGCCGTAAAGGTGCCTGCATGTGATCGGCCGATCAGCTTTGGAATGAAATCTGCAGTTGTAACCCCTTTACTCACGGGGTATACAACTGCTTCTGCTTCTACTTTCGAGACGTTCTGTACGGTCTGGTTAAAAAGCAGGTTAGCATTCCTGCGGAGGTACCAGGGCTCAATAACTGAATGCATAATGGGGTGCCTGTTGGAGCAGCCAAAGCGCCGTCCATAAGCGTCGAATGTTAAACCGAACTGGCTCTTGCCTCCGGTAACCTGAAACTCAAGAGTCTCTGGGTTAAAACGGCCATCGGTCTGTTTGAAAGCTACCGCCGGTCGGTCGGGGTGTTCCGGGGAAGTTACATTACCGCCATTCAGCCCCGCAGTAACATAGATCCATCCGTCCAGCCCTAAGGTAGGATGGCTCATGCGGATCTGTGCTGTTTGCGTTGCAAAGAAACCCGTTAATACTACTTTTTTAACATCGGCAATTCCATCTCCATTCGTATCCTTGAGATAATAGATATCCGGAGAGCAGGTCACAAAAACACCTCCTTTCCAGGACATTATTCCATTCGGATAAGTAAGGCCGGTGGCAAAATCATTGCGTTTATCGTAAACACCATCACCATTTGTATCCTTTAACAGCGCAATACGGCCAAGAGTAGTTGGTAAACCTCCCTCTGCAGGGTCAGGATACCCGCGGTCCTCCACAACATACATCTGACGATCTTCATCAAAAGCTATGGCCACCGGGTCAATAACCAGCGGCTCGGCGGCTATGAGGTCTATTCGCATCCCCGGCTCGATCTGGAAACTTTCCAGCGCCTTTTTGAGACGTTCGGTACGTGGATCCGGCTGGAGGGCAGCGATCATTATTACAAACAAGATTAATAACAAGCTAAAAAGGCGGTATCGTTTAATGTGATGTTTATTCATAAATTCTATGCTGTAAAAGGTCTTAAAGTATAATTCTTGATATTTAAGGTTGTTCATTTTTGAGTTTGCGCAGCAGTTCAAAGAGCACCTTGGTAACGCGGGTTGAAGCACCGATTTCCAGGTAGCTGGATCGGGCACGCCACGTTTCATAACCACCTAATGCATGGTGCTCGGGGGTAGGCAAATAGCCATTGTAGCCATTAGCCAGTGAAGTGGTGAATGTCGGCTTAAAAGGACTTCTGGCTTTGATGTCGAGTCCGATCTCTACAAATATTTCGAAAGGTGCCGCCGTGATTGCAAGATCTCCCAAACGAAAAGCCTGCAGAAGAACACTTACCTGCTTCGGATAATCCTTCATCAACATAGTTTCACGGGCATAAATCTCTTCCATAGTATTCATCACCGGGCCCTGAGCTTTGGCAATAATCTCCTTTGCCCGTTCAATTTCCTCTTTATCGGGAAGGCGTACACCCAGGGCGATCTCCTTTTGCGCGGAGCTCAGGGAAATCCAGTTCTGGTACTTTATATTCTGATAGGTTTTATGAGCTTCGGCTGCTACAGCTTCAGCTACTTCCCTCATGCGGCTGTAGAGTGCTGCTGGCGGAGGAGCCTTGGCTGCTGACCAGTTGACATTATTTATGTTGCCGCTGGTTCCATTAGACATCATAGCCACAAATGGCGGGTGCTGCTTATCATTTGGTGCGAGGAGTTCCTTCATGCGATCTACAAACATCCCATAATAATCTGCCGATACCTCACCTGCGCCGGTTCCGCCGACGTAATGGAGGGAATAATTAGCGAGCAGCGCTATTGGCCGCCCTTCCGGTGTTTGTATTGATATAACAGGCAGCCCCGGATCTGTCGGCCCGGCAGGTTCCAGGAGATCAGGATTAGCTATCCCCGGGTTCATCTTAACCTGATCCTCTTTACCAAAGGGATTCATTAATGGTTTCCCGGGCTTCATTTTCCACCGGCGGTTAAATACCTGGCCGGGTTCTTTGCCAACGGCCCACCCTATACGCGCAGGAGCAAGATTGTTATTGGCCCGTACAACCGCATCGGCCAGCCTTTCCCTCAGGAATTTAAGATAGTCTTTGTCCGGGTCGCTTTGGAATAGTGAACAGGCAGTGCCGCCGGAATGGGTGTGAGTGGCCGACATCATTATATTCCCGACAGGGATGCCGGTTATTTGATTAGCCCGGAGTTTCGCTTCATCCACTTCCTCTCTGTAGATCATACACAAGTCTGCCGTAAGAATAGCAAGCCGCGTTTGGCCGTCATCCAGCACAATACATCTTGCATAAGTATCATCATGAATTTGCCTGACGGTAGCATCCTGCATATTCCCATTAATGGACGTACCTATTTTAGGGGTAATGTTACTTGTAGCCGCACCAGCTCGGAAAATTTTCGGGAGCTCATTCTGAGCGTTTATTGACGTACTGGTCAGGATTAATACGAGGGAATAACATAGACGCCTTTTCTTAAAAAAAGATGACACTTTGTTTCTGATTTGAAAATTCAGGATTGCCTTTTTCATTTTCATGTTTTCTCACTTACTGTTTTACAGGAATACCACATTGATTAACTAATTAATTATAGTATTTTATTTTAAAAAGATCCACTGATTAGCTAACGATAGAATATTGAAATCAATGTTTCAATGGCCGCATCGACTAGAAGCTCGCCTCCACCTGGACTGTAACGTGCACTATTAACTTCGTATTGGCCTTCAAAAAAAGCCTTTTTATTTGGCATGTAACTTATAGTTCCATTGCCGGATTGTTCATTTACAATTGTTAGTGGGTAAGGTGAGTTTAGTTTAATACCCAAGCCCAGTTCAGTAAAAGCATCTCCCGGAAATCCAACTAATGCAATTTCATCGCCCAGGGCGATTACAGAAATTTCACTTTCCAATGCAGAGCCATCAGCTGTAAGGGGTACTGTTGTGGTTGATTGATGCCTTTGGGCTAATCCTCCCTGATATTTTGCCAGGTCAAGAATTTTCCATGCACTCACTACATCTGCAAATGCGCTCCGATTTGTCCCGTAGTTTGCAATGACACCCCTGGCCCAATTTACATCATTTTGCCCGGTTACACGGAAGATCGGTAAGTTTACGGTTTGATTTTTAGCTGCCAAGGAATTAATTTCGATTGAACGCAATGACGGAAGGGCAGCAAGCACCCGTCCGGCCAGGATGGTGCCAACGCGTCGGGACTCTTCAAACCCGGCCAATTGATCAATATCTGATACATTAACATGATTGATATTTCCGGAAGCACCATTCGTAAAGATGGTCACAACTTCCTCACCTTTCACTTTTCCAATCAATTCTGACATGACCCCTGGAAAGTCAGATGAGAACTGATTCCCACCAACAATAGCTACATGTAACGCAAAGTTTGCTAAAATAGCTAATGGCCTTTTATCAAGAGATTCGAAATAGACAATAGATAAGGAGGGATCAATCGGGCCGGCTGGCCTGACGATGTTCGGATTAGCCCTTCCTGGATTCGTTTTGTAACTACCATCCTTCATCAAAAACCGGCGATTATAACTTATTGTGTTTTCCTGAACACTTCCGATTGAAACACGTACCGGCTCAATTTTAGAAACAGCCAGTTTAACGCTAGCAACAATGAGGTCAGGAAGCTTTAGCGTATATTCCTGGCTTTTTAATTTTGCAGGACCTCCTACAACATTCCAAAACAAGGGATTCATTTGGGGACCGGCGTGTGCATGGGTAGCATTCATAACAATATTGTTTACAGGTATTCCCGTTTGAATATGAATTAACTCTCGACTCTTCATCACCAGCATATGTGGTAAACTAACAGCATCAAGCGTAATAAATGCAACCTTCAAGCCCCGATGTTCAAATACCAATGTTTTGATATAAAGATCATCATGAACCCCATCAGAAATTTTGATACCATAAGAATCTCCAATTATACTTCCACGAGGCGGCGTCATTTTAGTTTTAGCTGCCCCAACTTTAAATTCCGCGGTTTGAATTGATGTATTTGCCGATAAAAGCGTTGAATTTATTACCAGAATAAAAACGACAATACTTTTATAAAATCGATTAGAGTCGGTAAAAAAATGCATGACAAGGTTGTTTAGCTGTTGTTAATAATTCATCGTCCAAAGCCGCCCGAATGCTAGTATCGAATTTTGATAAACTAAGAATTCGATGATCGACCCGTTTTTAATCAATGCTAAAATTATTCTATCACAAACTAGGTTGGTCCGGCAAGTAAAATATCAGCCGGGACATTGAAAATTGGCTCGTACTTCCCGTAACGACTAATATCAAAAGAGATCAGTGCTTCTTAATTTACTTTACTTGATTGAAAAGTTTAAGGATTTCATTTACGATTTTCACCGATGCATCAGTTTCAACTTTGTTTGTTCCCAGCCAGGTTTCGTAACCGCCTAATTTATGTTGTTTAGGCGATGGCAAATAACCGAAGCTGCCGTTAGCTAGCTCAATAGTAAAAGATGATTTGAATGGGCTGCGGGCTTTAATTTCAAGGCCAATTTCTGTAAATACTTCAAAGGGAATAGCTGCTATGCCGAGGTCCCCAATACTAAAAACCTGCATTGGAACATTGATCCTCGCCGGCCATTCAAGCATTTGTAGAGTACGTTGAGCATAGGTCTTCTCCAGCCGGTGTACAGGAACTTCTGTACCAGGTTTTGCAAGCACTTTATCGGCATACGCTATCATCTTAGAATCAGGCCGTCGAACCTCGATGTTCAGTTCCGAGTATGCTGCCTTCAAAGGCACCCAGTTTTTATATTGCAGGTTCTTATATATTTGAAATACTTCTTCAGCAACATCATTGGCGACAATACGAATTTTTGCATAAGGGGGGTGTTTTTCTACCGGGCCACCGACATTAATATTATTTACATCTCCAGAAGTTCCGTTGGACATTATTCCCACAAATAAAGGACTCTGACGATCGGCTTTTACAAGTTCCTGAATCCGGTCTGCAAAAATTGCGAAATAATCTGCAGAAATATGATCGTTGGGTACTCCCCCTACATAATGCAGCGAATAATTAGCCAGTATACCGATGGGCCGACCTTGCAGTGATTGGACAGAGATAAATGAAACCTGTGGATCTGTGGGTCCGGCCGCTTCCAGCAGTGCCGGATTGGCAACCCCTGGATTCATCAAAACCTGCTCCTTTTCTCCGAAGGGATTTATGACCGGAGATTTCATTTTCCAGCGACGATTAAACACATGCTGTGGCACGTTTCCCGCTCCCCATCCAATACGAGCAGGTTCAAGGTTATTGAGCGCAAGCCGAACACCATCGGCAATTCGGCGGATGAGGAAACGCTGATAATCATCAAATGGCAGGTCGGCGTTCCAGCTACCTCTTTTGTCACCGCTCCCACTGGCACTGGTGGCGGAATGGGTATGGTTTGAAGATATTAGAATTTGTTCTTTGGGGATACGGGTTTCTTCAAAAATAATTCTCTTGGCTTCATCAAGCACTTCCCGAATAACACCTACATTATCGACTACGACGAAAACCAATTTTACCTTTCCGTCATCCAACACAAGGCTCCGGGCATGCAAATCATCATGTACATGGTTTGCGGGTGGCGGGACTCCAAAATTACCCACAATTCCTAGTCCCAGAGGAGGGGTGATGTTGGCAGTGGACGCCCCCGCCTGGAAAATATTGTTTTGCCCGTATAATACCGGTTGGAAAAAAACGATAAACACCCAGCTGAGAATCAGCCGATGTAATTTATTGTAATAGCCAAACTTGAATATATTGATTGGAGTATTCATAGTTAGTGATTTATTTTTTTACCGAGCCAGCATTTTAAACCGTATGTGAATAATGGATAAATAATATTCCCTTCTGACCTCTTGTCCACCAGCCCTTCCTTTTAAAGCCTCATTAATTTTTTATTAATAACCGGGATTTTGGTCTGTCGGTTTGAAGGCTTCATTAAGTTGAAATTCAGCAGCTGGAATTGGCCATAAAAGATGTTTATCCGTTACAGTACGATCAATTGCATTTTGCATGACATCTTTTACCCTACCTGACCGTACTAAATCAAACCATCTTTTTCCTTCGAACTGAAATTCATACCCTCTTTCTTTTAGTACCAGGTCAATGAAAGAATTCACATTATAATCAGAAGCTTTAAAATCTACAGGTGATGGCACCATAGAATCATAACCATAGGCTCTGCGACGCACCATATTAAGTTTTTCCATTCCATCAGCAGTTACCATATTACTCGACCGCACTACTGCCTCAGCATATAATAATAAGATATCTGCATAACGGTAAACGGGTAAATCGAAAGCTGCAATGGTCGCGGTCGGAGCGTTGTATTTTTTAGGCGCAATCAATGTCACTCCCGAATTGGGAAATGCTGATTGGCCCTGGAGGTATCTGTTAGTTATTTTACTATCGGTGGCATACCAGATAAATTGTTTTCTCAAATCTCTAGCATCCCAATTCGAATAAAACTTAGATTCCATGTGCCAGGTAAATATACCAAACCCCTGGGTGCCAAACCATGGAGTTTGAATTTGTTGAGTAAACAATATCAACTCACTTGGACTGGTCTGGTTATATTTCAGATAAAAAACTTCTTCCTTTGAGCTTGCTCCAATTCCGAAAATTTTATTAAAATCATTGGAAACAGTTACTCTTTCAAGAGAATATTTCTGAGATTGAATCACCTCCTCTGCCTTTTTACTCGCTTCCGAATGTAATCCCTGGTAAAAATAGACATCAGCAAGCAAAGCCTTAGCTATTACTTTTGAAGGTTTGCCTAGTGCAGAAGCATTATCAGGTAAGTTTACTTCGGCAAACTTCAAGTCGTTAACCATTAATTGGTAAACATCTTCCTTTTTACTTTTTGGAACACCAGAGGTTTGTCCCATATTCTGTTCAGTGTATAAAGGAAGTCCTCCCCAGCCCCGAACCAACTGGAAATAAGTAAATGCCCGCATAAACTTTGCCTCGCCAATATATTGATTCTTAGCAGCGTCGGGAATTGAACTTGCAAGGGGTGCATTTTTTATAACAAGATTCGCATTACGTATACTGACATACATAGCGTTCCAAAATCGTTCGAGATTATTTGTAGAAACTGCATCTAAGCCCTGCATAGTTTTATAACCATCAAAATTTGCTGCCCCAGTTAGGCCAGCGCCCCATTCTGTATGACTTTCCAATACACCAATCCACCATCCACTCATTTCCCCTCTAAGCGGGGCATAAATTGCCCCCAATGCCGCTTCCACTTCGCCCGCTGTATTATAAAACCCCTCTACTACTAAAGTCTTAGGTTTTTCTGTTAAAACATCTTTATCGCATGAGATAAAGGATGACATACACAAAACCGTCATTATTAAATATATCTTTTTCATTTCGCTATACTTTTAGATCTTATACTCGTTAAAAATTAACTCTTAGTCCCGCAGTGATTGATTTTGCGCTGGGATAACTGGCGTAATCTATTCCCTGATCTAATGAACTTGAGCCTCCTCGAGTGTTGACATCTGGATCAATCCAGGAATATTTAGTTAAAGTGAGTAAGTTTTGGCCGCTTACATAAATTAGTGCGTTTTGAACACCGGCAAAACCCTTGAGCGGACTAAAGTTATAACCCAGTTCTATATTCCTTAATCTGGCATAAGAACCATCTTCTACATACCGGTCAGAAAAACGATACACGTTAGTGGGAAGAGGTGCAGGATACTTCGCCGTCATATTTTGCGGGGTCCAGTAATTATTTACAACATCTTTTAATTTATTTGTACCATTTGTGTTGTCGATACTAAACGCCACGGCGCTCATATTAACTATGCTATTTCCTTGTGAGCCCGTTAGGAACATTGAAAATGAAAAGTTCTTATAATTCATATTGGAATTTAATCCGAAAATGAGCTTTGCATTAGGATCTCCAATTTTTACTTTATCTTTAATATCAATCTTTCCGTCATTGTTCTGATCAACATACTGGATCAGTCCGTTTGAAGTGTATCCATTTTCTTTATATCCATAAATAACGCCCAAAGGCTCGCCTTCGCGATAGGTGTTTGCAAAATCAGTAAAACGAATCATTTGTAATTGCCCCGCAAGTATATCTACTCCTCCATAAAGTTTAAGAACTTTAGAGCGATTAAATGTCATATTAGCATCTAAATCCCATTTGAACTTTGAAGTGTTAAATATTTTAGAGTTGATACCGAACTCGAATCCTTTATTACCAATTACGCCAACATTTCGCAATGCATTTGTATAGCCTGATGAGCGCGGAAGTTGTACTGCATTCAGGAGATCGCTTGTTTTCTTAATATAATAATCCGCTGTAACGCCGATGCGATCGTTTAGAAGGGATAATTCCATACCAAAATTTGACTGTTCAGTCGTTTCCCATTTTAAGTCGGATGCTAACCTTGCTGACGGAGACATAGTAGTAACTAGTGAAGTGCCGAATACAGTCGTCCCGGGATTGAGCTGGTTCATTGTAGAATAAGGCGCTATTGCCTGACTTCCAGCCCGACCCCAACTGGCTTTTAGTCTTAAATCGTTAATAATTGTATTTTCAAGATTTAAAAACTTTTCTTCTGAAAGCCTCCATGAGAATGCTGCTGATGGATAATATCCCCATTTATTACCTGGAGAATATACAGAGGAGCCATCCGCACGAAAACTAACGGTGAATAAATATCGATTATCAAACGTGTAATTTATCCTGCCAAGGCCTGATAGCAACGTTGATTCTGAAAACGCTGATGTGGGAATTCCGGGAAGGCCTGCTGACGATAATGAATAAGATTCAGTAACATCACTTAAAAAATTCCTTCCACTTCCTCCCAGGGTGGTGTTTTGAAAGCTTTGGTATGTTGCTCCGGCAACAGCTGAAATTGAATGCTTCCCATTGAGAACTTTATTATAGCTTAAAATATTTTCATTTAAAAGGCTGGTATATTCACCTGATAATACCGAAGCAACTCCATCCCTGACATTCTGGAATTTTTTTGTTTGGTAGAAATTGGTAAGTGAATTCCGGCTTTCAACACCTCCGGAAACCCTAAGACTTAGTCCGTCGACTATTTTATAGTTAACTCCTCCGCTTAATAAGATGTTATTCTGCCCCAGTATATTGCTTGTTTCATTGATGAAATTTAATGGGTTCCAAAGTGCCTCTGATACACGAGGGTCCAGCAGGACAGGTTCAGCGTACGTACCGTCAGCATTGTAAACCGGCAGATAGGAAGGAATACCATACACCCTTCCTTGCAATGAAGTTCCAAACCTTCCTTGTTCGGATTGCTGCCGGGCACTTTTATTTTTTGACAACGTTAATGCCACGTCGAAGTCAAACTTCTCACTAATATTATGGTGAAAATTACTGTTAAGAGAATAGCGCTTATAATCGCTATTCCTTATAACCCCCTGTTGATCAAACAGGCCCCCAGTAATGGAAAATTGAGATTTTTGATCACCTCCACTAACACTTAAAATATAATTTTGAATTGGCGATTTTCTGAAAACTACATCCTGCCAATCAGTACCCTCTCCCATGGCGGCAAATTCCTGCAATTTCGAAGCTGTAAAAATTTCTGCCCTGCCAAGACTCCGCTGTATATAGTTAAAGTAATTAGCGTATTCCAGTGGATTCATCATCTCCATTTTTCGGATCAACTGTTGAGATCCGAAACTATTTTCAAAACTTACTTTAGTTTGCCCGGCTTTTCCCTTTTTAGTTGTAATAAGAACTACTCCATTCGATGCTCTTGAACCATAAATGGCAACAGCCGAGGCGTCTTTTAAAACTTCTATTCGTTCGATACTCGAGTTATTTATACTTAATGCATCATTTACGGGGAATCCATCGACAACGTATAAAGGCTCATTATTACCAACGATTGAATTTGTGCCTCTTATCCTTATACTAATAGGAGCTCCAGGCTGACCATTGTTTTGTTTCACCTGAACACCCGGCGCCCTGCCAGCTAGAGCCTGCATCACATTAGCAGCCGGAATGGCATTGATTTCTTTACTTCCGACGGACGAAACCGAACCTGTTAAATCTGATTTTCTAACCGTTCCATAACCAATCACAACAACTTCGTCTAAAGATCTCGCATCTTCTTCCAAACTGACATTGATGACAGTACGGCTATTGACGGAAATTTCCTGAGTGATATAACCTATATAAGTGAATACAAGGATAGCATCCTCACTATTAAGATTAAGCGTATACTGGCCTTTAACGTCTGAACTTGCACCATTATTCGTTCCTTTTACCTTGATACTTACCCCTATTAAGGGCTGTCCTTTGCTATCGGTTACGTTACCGGTAATAGAATAAGCGAAATTTAATTTTACATCGATTGAAGAACCGTTAACGATTGGAAAGATCCTATACTCAGAGTTGTTCTTCTCTGCAAAGGATATTCCAGTTAGTAAAATGACCATCGCTATCTGACTAAATAGATTCTTAATCATCTCGCGTAGAAAAGTTTTTTTAGGTATAAAATACATACATTGGAGTTTTTTTATGTTAGAAATTGGACAATTATTCCAGATTCTCAAATAGGCTGGGCTATCACTCTGGCAAATGCGGTGCGGCATAACACTACATTTTATTTGGATACAAATTATATTTTTTTTTCGGTTTTCATGATCATAGGTAAATAGTTTATTTTTTAGTTTGAATTTTGTAAACAGCTTGATAAGGTGATAATCACTTCATAAATCAACGAATATTTTTAACCCCGTTAAATCCGGTCTCTGATCTTAAGCGAAATCGCCTTCGAAACTCCGACTTAATTCCTGAATAATTATTAGTTATCTGGCGAGTCTCTATTAGTTCCATTAGTAATACCAAAGAGCTAGCGGTGTTTATATGGTATTTAAACTCCTTATCCTAAAACTCCCGGGTCAACATCTAGCCAAATATAATAGCTAAGCAGAGCAGATTCTGATACTATTACTTATAATAATGGTACTTTTTAAGAATTCTCTATACATTAGTTGTTGTCCGGACTTCCCCATGCCGGATACATACTCAATTCTAATAAACGTAAAGGCGATTGCTGGATGGCACTTAATTCCCTATTAACCGATAAGTTCATCTCGGTTTAAGAAGTAAAAAAACTATATATCGATTAACCTTTTCAACACGTAATTACCCGGTTTCTGGCAACAACCCTCCACTCATCTACTATTTCAGCATCTTCCACAATTAAAGCACGATCGAAGAAGGAAACAGTTGGGCAAATATGTATAGGGAGAGCGTATAAGACATCTCCAATCTTAAAGTTATGACCTTCCTCAAGCTCAATAACCATATGTTCTTCGCTATGGCTAAAAGGTTTCAGGCAGGTATGATTCAAAAAGTAAACCCTGTTTTGGAGATCGTTTTCTGAAGCGACCGACTTATACCCGAGATCTATACAGATTTTATTTTTATCGGGGAGAGACACAACTCTGGTAAGCACTAATGCTGCATACTGAAAGTCCTGCTCTGGCAGGGTGTCGCTATATCCTTTGTCCCAAAAAATAAATGTTCCGGGACAGCATTCAGTATTCTGTTTGGTTGAATGTATAACAAATGTGGGCGATCCTCCTGCTACCAGCAGGGGAAGCTGATGGCCTGCCTGTTCTATTTTTTTTCTTAGCTCTTCGGTTTCGTTGAAGTCTCTATGGCAATGAGCTGTTCTCTCCTCAAGATCAGAATCCCGTATATGCCCGTCATAGGCATGGAATCCTTTAAACTCAATGCCAGACAGTCTTTGCAATTCATTAAACAATTCAAATGCGTCTGCCGGTTTTATACCCGTACGATTCATCCCCACGTTCAGATCAATATACACCTGGAGGTTTCTGCGCTCTGTCCCCTGGTTTGACAGCGACTCAGAGAACAAACGGGCGGAACTAATATTGTCAACCAAACAAGAATATTTGGTACCGGGGTATTTATCAATAAGCTTCAGCAGACGGAGAAGCTTCGGCTTCACGGGCTGATAAGCCAGCAACACATCCCCGGCACCCGCCATGCCCAGCATTTCTGCTTCGGAGATAGTTGCAGCCTTAAACTTCCTGATCCCGGAATCCAGCATCATTCTGCATATCTCAACCAATTTATTGGTCTTAACATGGGGCCGGAGCTGCCCGGGATCTTGGACCATTGTCAAAACAAGGTTAATATTATCCTGAACCCGGTCCTTGTACACAAGGAGTGCCGGAGAATCGATAGTGTCTGCATTTTTAACGCCGTACCATTCCATGGGAAGCAAATTAAATCAGGCCCATGCTTTCCGCAGGAACCTAAGCCAGTTTTTATGAAATATGTTCTGGATATCCTCAGTTGAGTAGCCTCTTTTTTTCAGCATTCCGTTCAGATTCTGCAGATCCGAAATATCTTCCAGATCGTATGGAGATTGTTCCTTTCCATAAGCTCCGTCCAAATCGCTGCCAATGGCAACATTCAGGCTGTTACCCGCAAGCTGGCAGATGTGATCATAATGATCAACGATAAGCTCCAGGTGTACTCCTCTTTCTTTAGGGTCATCTTTACCGCGCACCCAATTATCCGTAAGCATCCAGGTGTCGAACACGCCACCGATCACGGCATCTCTTTCAATTAAAACCTTGATCTGATCGTCTGTCAATTGCCTTTGATTATCTACCAGTTTACGGCAGTTATGATGGCTTGCCCATACCGGGCCTTTATACATGGATGTTGCCTCTTCAAATCCCTGATCAGTAAGATGGGTAACATCCAGAATCATATTCAGACGGTCCATTTCGGCAACAAGTTCCTTTCCGGCGACTGTAAGTCCTTCGGTCCTGCCAGTCCCGGCTGCATAACGCCCCGGTCCATAATGTGCCGGGCCGCAAGCCCTGAGGCCATAACCGTAAGCCTTTTCCAGGTATGATAAGTTAACTAATGAATCGGCGCCCTCGAGACTAAGAATATAGCCCACGGGTTTTCCCTTGTCGGGGATAGTTTTGTCAAACCACAGCGTCAGATGTTTCTCCAGCTGTACCAGGTTTATGATCTGCACCATTTCGCCCTGATCTTCCATCGCGCGGTACCAGGCGAGCTGCGCCTGTGATATCCCCCAGGCAATTTCAGGTGAATTCCAGCCGGGAATAATACTGCCGGCTTCAACATAACGAGCGATCTGGGTAGCAACAACCAATCCGATATTCCCCTTACGCAGCTCAGGCAATGCCACTGTCCCAAGGGCCCGGTCAAGTTTGTCGGACATGCCCTTCTCAAGGTCCCGGATCTCGCAAACAGACCGTTTAAGATCCCGGTTCCATTCGATAGCATTCATCGCAAGATCGAGATGGCAGTCGAGTATAAACAGTGGTTCTTCAGTCATCAGGCCTCTTACTTCTTGCCCGCCCGGAATGCTATGGCATCAATCTCCACCTTAATGCCGTGGCCTAAAACCGACTGCACGGTGGTTCGTGCCGGCTTTACTTTAGTAAAGTAACTGGCATAAACCACGTTGTATCGATCAAAATCTTTTATGTCACTTAGATGAACCGTGCATTTAACAATATCATCCAATGTGAATCCGGCTGCTTCACAAATGCGCTTTACATTGTGAATGGTCAGATGCGTTTCCTCTTCTATCGTCCCTAAAACAAAAGAACTTGTTGTAAAATCTAAAGCAGCCTGCCCGCTTACAAACAGCCAATCGTTTGCTGCCTGGACCCCGGCAGAATATGCACCGGTACTGAATGATTTATCTGCCTTATCAGGATGGTGAATTTCAATTTTTTCCATTATCGATTTGGTTAATGTTATTTGCTTTTTTTCTCTTCTTCCAGCTTTGCCAGCCTTTTCTGAACCACGTCAAAGGGATATTTCATTGCCAGCTTCCGGATATCATAACTAAAATCAGCAAACGTCTCTTCCCACATTTTCGACTCCTCTGGCGTATACTTATAGAAGCCATGGCCGTTGGAAACACCTTTGCCCCCTGCTTTCACAATATCATCTATAAGTTTAGGAACATGGGTATCGTTACATAATGTCGGGTTAAGATCTTTCATAACATTATGATACGCCGGAACTCCGGTGAGGTCCATCCATCCGAACACCCCGACAAGTGTCATCCAGTAACCTGTATTATTACGGCAGGCCCGGTCGACATCCTCCACGGTGGCGTACCCGTTTTCCACCAGATAAAATGCTTCACGATACATAGCATACATCAACCGGTTGGTAATAAACCCGCGAATATCCTTTCTAACCAGGGTCGCTTCCTTATTCCAGTAATTTGAAAGCTCATGCAGGTATTCACCTTTTGAAATATCACTCTGCTCACCGCAGATCACTTCCAGAAAACGGGTGGTGTGAGAAGGCTCAGCCCAATGCAGGCCGAAGAAGCGATCAGGGTTTTTGGTCATTGTCTGCAGGATACTGATGGGAATGGCAGATGTATTGCTGGTCATTAATGCATCGTCCGCAATTACTGCTTCAATCTTAGCATATACTGTCTTTTTGATCTCTTCACTTTCAAGGGTGCATTCGATAGCCAGCTTAACGGGTTTCAACTGACCATAGTCTTCAGTAATGATCAGGTTCTTAAAATAGAATTCCGGATCTTCTGTAACCATTCCCTCCTCTTTTGCCTTAATGAAGTGTTTGCGGACACGCGACTCAGCAGTCGTCATATCCCCACTTATCGGAGCAATGGCTATCACGGGGTGCCTGGCCATAAGCAGGCAGGTGGTAATACTGCAGCCCATGAGCCCGAGACCTATAACACCTACCGGAATTTCACTTGTATTGATTGACATATCTTTTTTTTTGGATTGATTAGAGAGCTGATTCAATATTAAAGCTTTACCACCTGTCCTGTTCTCACTGATTCATCACAGGCAAAAGCAATGCGCAGGCTATTTACCGCATCATCGCCATGGTCGGTCAGATCAACATCCTCCAGAATGGCTTTCAGGAAATACGCCTGCTCGCGGTTACAAAGCTCCTGGTGATCTGGCTCATCCTGCAGATCGATCCAGGTATCTTCCTTTTCGAACAATTCGTCTTTTGTGAGACCGGCATGATGGAAACGTATCGATTCTGTTTTTGTATGGGCTTCGATGGACGAAGATTTCCCCACTGCGCCGGCTTCCTTGGCAACTATAGATACAGAACCTTTTGGCCCCACAACATCCTTAACAAAGAATGCTGTTTCACTCATCATAGGTCCCCAGCCAGCTTCATACCATCCCACTGAACCATCCTCAAAGCGAATCTGCAGCTGACCATAATTATAATTTCCTGCCGGGATATCTTCAGTTAAGCGCGCGCCGATAGCGTAGACCTGCATCGGTTTTGAGCGGGTCATCTGGCACATCACATCGATATAATGAACTCCGCAGTCCACGATCGGGCTTAGGGTATTCATCAGGTTGCGATGCAGCGTCCACATGGCGCCGTCGCTCTGCTGGTTAAGGTTCATCCGCATCACCAGTGGTTTGCCAAGCTCTCCGCTTAACTCAATAAACTTCTCCCATGAAGGATGGTGGCGCAGGATATAACCAACAACCAACTTTTTATTTGCCTTTTTACCTGCAGCAACCACCCGCCCGGCACCTTCCACAGAATCTGCTACCGGCTTTTCAATAAATACATGGCAACCAGCCTCGAACGCCTTAACAGCGTAATGCTCGTGAGTATCCGGATAAGTAGAGATACAAACTGCATCCGGGGCGGTGGCTTGCATCGCTTCATCCATATCCTCGAACAAAGGATACTTATCGTCCATTCTGGCATTTAATACTTCTTTTGATTTACCGCGGGACACAAGCCCGACGATATCGAATCCATCATTCGTGTGATAAGCCATGGCGTGCGAAGCGCCCATATTGCCGCAGCCTACTACAAGGACTTTTACCGGTTTAACTTGATTTGACATAGATACTTATATATTTTTGCAGATTTTTTATAGCGACGCTCAGAGTCTTTTGATTTCCATTTCTCTTATCCCACTTCTCAAATCTCATATCTCACTTCTATTCCTTACAAATTCCCCTTCTTCAATTCATTAACCGCACGATCGCATGCCCGCGCAGTAAACGCCATGTAAGTTAAACTTGGATTCTGACACGCATTCGATGTCATAAAGGCTCCATCTGTCACAAAAACGTTCTTGACATCATGCATCTGGTTCCACCTATTCAACACCGAAGTCTTAGGATCATGTCCCATACGGGCGGTGCCCATTTCATGGATTGCCATTCCCGGAACAGCACCCCTGTCGAATGTTTGTATGTCTTTCATTCCGGCGGCTTCAAGGATCTCGGCGGCATCGTTTTTCATATCAATTCGCATCTTGCGCTCGTTCTCACCGAACTCACAGTCTACCGCCAGCAATGGGATGCCCCATTTATCTTTCTTTGTCTGATCCAGGAAAGCACGGTTTTTGAACTCCGGCAAGTGCTCCCCAAAAGAGCCAAGCCCCATAACCCACGGTCCCGGTTCGGTCGTTTCTTCTTTAAATTCCTGTCCATAACCCATTTCAGGGATCGCCCGCTGCCATCCTGTGCGGCTTGCGCCGCCGCCATAATGGAAACCGCGCAGGTAATCCCGCTCAGGTTTATCTCCCAGGTTACGGTAGCGTGGAATATATACACC
>NZ_JBBJNI010000038.1:0-21385 GCF_037719425.1 Daejeonella sp.
AAAAGTAACGTCTTTTATATTGATTTTTATGAAATAAATTACCCCTCGCAATGACGAATTGCCTAAGAATTCTTAGGGGGAGGAAAAAACGAAAGCTGCGCTTTATTTTTCCTCCCCCTAAGTTTTTACGAGCACACTGTCATTGCGAACGAAGTGAAGCATTCTCTGGCGTCCTAAATACCGTCTACTTATTACCAATAACCAATCTCAACCTTCACTTTCCGTTTCGAAGTTCGTCTCCGTCATCCTGATCCTCGCCCGATTGATTTTCTCCATCGCGATAGTCCTGATCTGTCGACTCAAGATGATTTTCTTCCACAAAGTCTTCCCTGCGGAAGTCTTCAGGCATTTCCTCGCCAAGCTCGTCGTACTCGGACGCTCTGTACTGCTGAGATGGCCTGCTCCTGGTTTCCAGTTGACCGGGCGATTGCCGTTTTTTGGTGCTGTTCCCGTGATCCTGCTGCCATTCATTGTTCTGAGATGCAGATGGCTGCTGGTCAGGTGGGTTATTTGAATGTTCTGGAACTCCTGAATTTTGATTTATGTTCCGGGGTTTTTTACTCAGCTCCTGATTGTCTTGATCGTCTGCTCCGGGGGCATTATGATCCATATCTTCTGTTTCCATAGGTAAGTACATTTAGTGCACACATCTCAATCAAATGTTGTACCACTTGGAAAAGGATCTAAATATTACCCCAACACAAATAGGTTCCTGAGCAGACAAAAATTAAAGTTTGGATAAATGAAACGGGAGTCTGTGGGAAGAAAAAAAGCAGTGAGTCTACGATTCAGTGCACCTCTTGGTCCAAGCCAAGAGGGGTAAATAGGCTATGTCTAAGCCAGGTAAAGGAACGAGCTTGTGTTACAGTACTCAAAGTTAATTAATTATTATCCCTTCTTGTCCCTCCACCATTCTGCTGACCATTACCACGATCAAAACCGCCCCGTTGTCCATCCTGTCCCCTTTCAAAATTACCTCTCTCGCCTTCTGGCCTTTCACTACGCTGCTGAGTTCCGCCTGCAAATTTATTGATCCTCAGATTTAAGGTCAGCATAAAATACTGAGTCAGGCGATTAGTTTGGCTATCAGTAAATCCATTTTCAACTATTGTCTGGTTAATGTTATTTGACTGGTCGAATATATCAAAGGCCTGGAAACGCAGAGTTGCCATGTTCTTCTTAAACTTTTTCTCTACATACGAATTTACAACCAGTGGATTAGTATTGAGGTTGCCAATGTATCCCGAATTGAAAGTTTTGCTTCCATTAAAACCAAATATTAAAGATTTGTCCTTAAGAAATAGAAAACGCCCATCCAGATTTAAGCCGAAAGTGTTGATTTTTGTGTCTGTATTGGTCCGCAGAGTATAATCAGTAATTGTGCGACCGTATCTTAATTCCGGGCTTAATTCCATCCACTCACCCGGGTTGATTTGTAAAGCTACACGCTGGCTGATATTTGTTCTGTTTGAGTAGTTCTTGATATTATCGGCAAGTGACACACCTCTTGTAAACCGGGCATCACCGGAAAGTCTTACTGTATACTGACGGTCAGCAAATGATTTAAACCAGTTGTAGCCGCCGAAATAAGTATAATAACCGTTCGTATTGACGTAGCGAACTTCCTGTTTACGGCTGCCGAAAACATCCGGGATTAAAACAATGTTTTGAACAATCTGATTTAAAATAGAATTTGCCTGGACGTTAAACATTAAAGATGTACGCTTTTCAATATTAGACAGTCTTAGATTCGCATCAATATTGTGTGAAAAAGAGCTGTTCAGATCCGGGTTACCAACAATTGGCCTCTGCGGGTTGGACAGATCACGAACAGGCTGCAACTGTGCAAACTGCGGCTCAGCTGCCGATCCATAATAGTGAAATGTTATAGACTTCGTTCCACCGAAACGATACTGATAACGTGCGATGGGTGCGAAGAAAAAATTAGAACGGTTAATCGTTGTGTTCAGTGTAGCTGAGCTGCCGTTTAAATGTGTAGGATTAGCCGTCAAGCCCAACGAAAGCTCACTATTTTTATCTCTATAGTTATAATTTAACCCCAGCCTGTGCGATGTAAATGAGTAATCAAAGATATTACTAAGTGAGTCTATGGGCTGTAGTATGCCGGCAGCGTTTGCAAGGCTCGAGATCCGACTGTTATCATATTTGTTGTAATTTAGATCATAATTGAATTGAAGTCTTCCTGCCTGACTAATTGGCTCATTATAAATAAATCTGCTTGACGCGCTGTAACTCCTGTTCTGTGTTGAATTAAGCCGGTAATTAATTGAATCTTTCAAGGTGTTTCCGGCAGCATCATTGTATACGATGTGATTATCATTGCCCTGCTCAGATTCAAGGTCATTATTTCTAAAACTCAAATTCAGTGAAGAGTTTCTCCGGGCTTTGGCAAATAAGTGGTTATACAATAGATTTGCATTAACATTCGGACTCAACGAGGTATTACTTGAAACCGTAGTTTGTCCCTGGTTAATGACTCCGGTTTTTAAGACGGATCCCGTACTCTCTCTTTTAGATCTACTAAAACTCAGAAAAGGCGTAAACACCAGCAGATTAGACTTGTTAATGTTATACTCCAACCGTCCATTGAAGCTGTGACGAGTAGAAATATTATTGGCATCGCTAAATTCAGTGCTTAGGATAGTACCCAAAGAGTTAGCACTTTGCCTGAATACATTGCTAATAATGTTTCCATCGCTATTATTAAAGTAATACGCAGACGCGAGACTTAGTTTTTTACCAAATTTATTATTGTAATTGACCGCGACGGAACTTAAGCTTGTAATTCCATTACCACCTCCGCCGCCGGCAAAGCCACCGCCACCACCACCTCCGCGCGCACCATTTCTTCCGCCAAAGTTGTCACCTCCAATCTGAGTACCATTATTGTTCAGGTTAGCATTAATGCCGAGTATACGTTCACCCTTCATTTGCTGGGCGAAAAGGCCAGCCTGATACCTGTCTTCCGTCCCCCCGCCTACGGTTGAGTTTATCATGTAGCCATGATCACGGCCCGGGCGGGTGGTAATATTAATTATCGTTTCAGGATCGCCTTCCTTAACCCCTGTAAAGCGAGCCTGATCGCCATAATCCTCAATTATTTGTATTTTATCGATCGCGTCAGCAGGAATATTCTTAGTAATCGTCTTCATATCTCCGCCAAAAACCTCCTTACCGTTTACTTTAATCTTTGTAACTGGCTTGCCTGCGGCTGTTACATTTCCATCCTTGTCCACTTCTGCCCCATCAAGTCTCCTAATCGCATCTTCTACAACTGCATCAGGTTTCAATTTCAAGTCCGATACACGATATTCTATAGTATCTGTCTTTATCAGCACGGGTGGTGTTCCATTAACCACAACCTCCTGAAGCAATTTACTGGTTGCTCTTAAGGTTATTTTAGGCAAAACAATCGCGGAGGACCCCTCAGGATTGCTAGATGTTGTTTCTATGGGAGAATACCCCAAACTACTTACCAAAATCCTGAAGTTCGATTTTGTGACAGCACGGAATGTGAATTTCCCATCAACGTCTGAGCGGGTCAGAATGGTATCTCCTCCACCGGAAGGAACCAATTTGATTGTGGCACTAAAAACTCCCTTGCCAGTGGTATCCTGAACTAGACCACTAACGGTACGCGAGGTTTGTGCCCACAAAGAGGTGCTCATAAAAAGGATAGCGAGGAAAAGTATAAGTTTATTGTTCATAATCTTGGCAAGGATGCGTCTTGTTTGCGGGCTACTGATGTTAAGACTATAAAAGGAATCGCAGGTTTAAACCTCTATTGCTAAATCAATGCTTATGTTACAAAGCATTGTGTATAAAGTATACAATGGTCTACGCAGCAAATGCTATCTCAAGGCCTTTACCAGCAGCAGGGCAAACCCATTCTTCTCAGTGATCTCCGCCTGGATAGATTTCCCGGAGCTTTCCCAGATGTTATCCTTGGTGTTCTTGAAATGGGACTTAACGAATAGGATCTCTTCGTTCAAGGCCGATGGCTTACCTGTATTCTTGATGTAGCTGCATACCTTTTCTCCCCTGAAGAAAGTAAAGTAAAAAGAGAGCTCTTTATCCTTACCCTCGAACACCAGGATATTAAACTCTTCATGCTCCAGACTCCTCTCTTCAACAGAATCGTAGCCTTTCACATTTTCAAGAATAAAATCGTCCGATGTACCGATCAATTGAACAGTTTGAGCCCGGGAAATGAATGATCCAAGAATCAGTATTAGAATTAAAACGGGGCGAAAATAAGACATAGGATGTGTTGGGCCTCAAAGGTAAATATTGAAGAACTGAAAGCTACGCATTAATGGGACCTCTCGCAAAATATTACACAATGTTACATATCTACTCCGTGGGTTTAACCTGTGCATCGTAATACTTCCTGAGTTCTGTAGACAATCGGCGGATCATCTCTTGTCTTGCAAGAATTAAGAGAAAGTCGTCTTCCGTGGGTTCGATAGCGCTTCCCCGGGTCATTACACCCGGATCTAACGCCCGGTAATCACCCTGAACATTATCGACATAGTTATTAACGTAATTATAATTAGCTGCAAATGTCCGCTGAAACTTGAAACCAGGTGTTCCCTTTACCGTGAGATTAGTTACGAACCGGGCGTTTGAACGACGCTGAATTTGAACTATGTCAACACTTGCCGTTACTGTTTGATATATTGGTTTTCCGGCTGCATCAGTCCCCACGGCAACGCTTCGGCTAACTCTCCGTCTGGTCATTCTTTCGTCTCGAGGCCAAAGGGTGAAACTGGTGATATCTAAGTTTAATACCACTTCCGGATTTTCCTCCGCACCTACAAGAACAAAATTCACTGCCTGGAACTGGTCCAGATCCTGAAGAAACTGCAGTGCAAAATAATCTGTATTGACGAAATTGATCGTCGCATTATTTTGAACTTTTATGTTAATTGCAAATGGCACTTCCCGTTTCGGTACCTTTGGTGTTCTTCCGGATTTCGAGGAGTTACAAGCCATTTCTACCATTATAAAAAGCAGCAATGTATATTTTAGGTATTTCATGACTGTAAAAATAACGGCGATCAAATCATATCAGCTTTTAATACTTAACGCTGTCGGTGGGCAAATAGTTTCAGTATTACTGCGGCTGGGAATCAGAGCTACTCTAACACCTCTAAAAGGTATCTTGATGTGCAATCCTTCGTTCAAAATAGCATTTATCGAAGGATCGCCGAACATGGCCCCTACCAGACCTATACCAGGCAGACAGGAGACATGAGATAGAGAAGTGGGGAGAAAGTTACGCCTGTTCCGGAGGAAAAGGTGTAATCCCTTTCATCAATTCAGAGATAAGAACATTATGGGGTCGCTGTCGTGGACCGCAACGTTCTTTATAGAAAGCTTTATTAGCAGGATTGGAGAGAAACACCTTTGCATAATTTTGAGCCCGCCGCAGTTTATCCCGCTGTGCTAATTGTGCTTCAGAGGGTATTATGTTGGACATATCAGGATATGCGCTAAGAATTGTACCCAAAACTTTGTTTTGCCGGATGACAACTTTTTTGGCGATAGTGCCTCTAAATTCCTTATCGAATTCTCCTTTAGGACGTCCCATATTAAACGTTTTAACCAAGTTACAAAATTTCGGGAAAATAAAAAAGAGAAAATGTTACTTGCGCCGATATGTAAAATATCTATATAAGTTGTACGTTTAAATCTAATTATTATCAACTTTAATAAAATTTAATAAGGAAATATTATGGGAGGTTTAGGTGGACCGGAAATCATTCTGATTCTGGCAGTTGTTTTACTAATGTTCGGAGGCAAAAAGATCCCCGAGATGATGCGTGGGCTTGGTAGGGGAATGAAAGAATTTAAAGATGCTAAAGACGGAGCATCTGACGACCTGGAACCTAAACCGGCTCCAGCTCCGATATCTAAGGAAAACTAATTAAAAAGGATCTTATAATGGGATCCTTTTTAATTCAATTAGAATGCGGTTGAAAATGTTCTAAACAAAAATGAGCGTTACAACTGTTGTAATGCAATTACCGCCGGAATTATAGTCTGCTTGCCTGTGGGCGATAATTTTCCTGTCTTCTTATTTCTTTTCAACACAACGATATTATCTGTCTCGCGGTTAGCTACCAAAGCAAATTCACCATTTTTATCGATCATAAAATTTCTTGGATGCCTACCCCCTGTGTTTTCATGTCCTACCAGCTCTAATCTTCCATTTTTGCGATTCACTTTATAAATCACCAGACTTTCATGTCCCCTGTTCGACGCATATAGAAATTTACCATCCGGAGAAAAATGGATATCAGCAGCGGAATTGCGGGAAGTAAAATCGTCAGGCAACATTTCCGCCCGGGCTAACGGAACTAATTCTCCCGTAGCTTTATTTACGCTGTACGATGCCACGGTAGATGTTAACTCTTCAGCTGAATATGCAAAATTCCCATTTGGATGTATCGCCAGGTGCCTTGGACCTGATCCCGGCATGCTGCTGACAAAGGGTGTTGATGCTGGCATAAGTTTGCCAGTTTCTTTCACTTCGTAGATCATAATTTTGTCTATACCCAGGTCTGAAACATAGATGAATTTGCCGTCTGCAGAAGGGATAGTAGAATGAACGTGGGGAGCTTCCTGACGGCTTGCTACGATGCCTTTGCCGAAATGCTGAACAACATCGCTCGCCTTGCCCAGGCTCCCATCCTGGTTGATAGGGTAAACTGCCAGATTGCCGGCACTATAATTGGAAACATAAGCAAAACGCCCCTTCGGGTCAACACTCACATGTGCCGGGCCTACTCCTTCTGACGACTGTTCATTAAGTTTCGTCAACATCCCGGTTTTAGGATCAATTGTGAACGACATGACGCTCCCCTTACCGTCCGAAAGTGTCCCCTTGCTGCAGGCTACGTAAAGATGTTTTTTATCGATGTTAAGCGCTAAAAAATTCGGGCTTTCACCGCCTCCGACAGTTTGAATTTCAGTGAAGGTCATCTGTTTTTTATCGAAACTGAGGACGTAGATACCTTTACTTCCCCTAAGTGAGTTTGTACCAGCATAAATTATCCCTGCAGTTTGGGCGTGAAGACTCGCTGAAAGGGTTAATAAAATCAGACTGCACAAATAAACTATCCGTCGCATTAGCATTTTATTACAAGTTAAACGTTATCTCATTTTTGCACAGCCCTGTTCACCACGTCCTGAATACGGCTTCGAATATTGAGTTGGTACAATTTATCTGTGATCTTCGGATGCACTCTATTTGACAGGAAGATATAGATCAGATTATACTTAGGATCAACCCATACGCAGATTCCAGTGAACCCGGTATGGCCATAGGTCCCTGGTGTTGCGAGCTTTGACGGGTATGCTTTCGTTGTATCCGGATCATACATATCAAAGCCAAGTGCTCTTCTGCTAACATCCGATTGTTTAGATGTGAAAAGGTTTACAGTCTCAGCTTTCAAATATCGTTCGCCTCCATAAGTGCCTTTATTTAATAACATTTGATAGAGAATACCCAGGTCATTAGCGCTTGAGAACAAACCAGCATGGCCCGATACCCCGCCTAATAACGATGCGCCTGGATCATGCACATATCCATGTAACAGGGTTTTACGGAAATTACCCTCGTCTTCCGTAGGCACTATCTGATCTTTCTCGAACCGGTTTCTTGGCAAATAACCAGCGGTATACATACCCAGTGGCTTGTAAAACTGATCCTGAACATACTTATCGATAGGTGTGTTGGATTGCCATTCAACTATTTCCTTCATCACATACATATTCATATCAGTGTACACGTACGTGCCCCGGTTTCGCAAAGGCGCTTTAAGAAATGCTGGCCAGAACATATCTTTAAAATAGTCTGGCTTGAAATAATAGTTGTCAGAAACCTTTACTGGATACGCTTGCGATGAGTCCGCGCTATACTCGTCCGGTTTAAGCTTAAGGTAGAACGATACGGCGGTAACTCCCGACTGATGTGCGAGCAGTTCCCTAACCTTTAAATCTTCTTTGTTGGATTTGCGCGCATTGGGAATGTAATCGCCTACGGTTTTATCCAATGAAATCCTGCCCTGTTCGTAAAGCTTCATCGATGACAATGTGGTCGCAGACACCTTTGTAACAGAGGCGAGATCGTAAATATCAGACAATTTGGTTTTCTCTGCGCCGTCATAGGTATGTGATCCATAAGCTTTATTGAAGATCACATTACCGTCCTTTATCACCATCACGACAGCACTTGGGGTAGCCCTTTCGCGAATAGCCTCAGCTGCTATCAGATCAATACTGTCGAGATCGGCTGATTTCAAACCCACTGCCTCAGGCGATGAATACCTCAGCCTGGTTTTTTCTGTGGAATATCCAGTGCCTGCTTTATATTTCCCGCTTATGGTTTTCCCCAGGGTCCCCCTGGCTGCTATACCTCCGAAAATCAATTGTGCCGCATTGCTTGCTGCATCAGCATTTGAAACAGTACTCCAGACAACCGGACCTGTTATAAAATCAAGGCTCTTAAGTGAGCCTAGTTCGCCAAATCCGGCGATAATTATATCCTTCCGTTTCTGGTTTTCTGTGATAAAACGTATTATTTCGGGATCTGTCAGAGACTGGCTTGTAACCTGAATAATTAAGGAATTATAGAACTTCAGATAGTCGCCGGTGAGATTGTCAAGGTTTAGCGAATCTGTTCTATAGTAGGAAGTCTCAAGGCTTTTAACATCTGCATACTTCCTCAACAAACTATCGAAAATGGTTGAAAATGCCGATCCCGTGTTAATACTCGTAATCTTTCGATCATCGAGGCCGCGTAAAGGAATGGTCTTAGCCTGGTTGTTAAAAAGATAAAGCGAACCGCCGGGAACAGATGCTGGCGTGCTCTGACTGTATACCACGTTTTCCGTCGTCGAAAAGACAAGAAGAAATAGCATCAGTTTGACTGCGAGTTTTTTCATTTAATATGTATTAGACAGTTAATTTTTAAGGATAGATGAGATATTTTTTGCGCATTTGCTTGTAAGCTGAAAGGCCGGGCTCCCAGCTTTTGCGGATATCTGCCTCAGAAAGACCGGCAATAATCTGCTCTTTTAGTTTTTTTGTACCCGCGAGGCGGTCAAAAAAAGGCCTGAAAAATTCTTCCTTTTGAGGATAGGCATTATAGAGCTCCATTAACCACGCAATATTTATCTGCCCGGTTTTTGCAAAACTACTTGTATCATAAGTCCTGAAATCTAGTCCGAAACAGGTTTTGTCTTTGTGCGGCGGATCTTCACTCATGCCCGGAATTGATACCGGGGCAAAAGAAAAAGCGTATTTACCCTCAAGAGCCGGGGCTCCTACCATGGTAAAGGGAAGCATGGTTCCCCGCCCCTGACTTATAACAGTTCCCTCGAATAAACAGAGAGATGGATACAGCATTACAGCCTGTTGTGAATTTAGATTTGGCGTTGGGCCAACGGGTAAGGTATAAGGCGTATTGTGAGTGTAATTAGTATTCTTAACTATCCTGAGCTTACATTTAGCATTATTCGCCAGCCACCCTTCTCCATTTATCATTTGCGCCATTTCCGCAAGCGTCATACCATGAGTTATTGGAATTGGAAACATCCCAACAGCAGACTTTAGATCCGTATCCAGGATCGGTCCATCGATATAAGATGCGTTTGGATTAGGGCGATCAAGGATCAATAACTCGATGTTGTTTTCGGCGCAAGCTTCCATTACCTCACGCAGAGTTCTCAATTTAGTGAAGAATCTGGCTCCGCCATCCTGAATATCATAAGTTACCAGATCGATTCCGACCAGGTCTTCTTTAGTTGGCTTGATCTTCTTACCATACAGGGAGATTATTGGGATCCCCGTCGTTGCATCAATCTCGTCTTCAACTTTAGCTCCATTACTGGCGTTTCCCCTGAAGCCGTGTTCTGACCCAAATATTTTAACGATATTGATTTTTAACGTTAGAAGGCTATCAACCAGGGGGGTTTTGCCTATTAGTGATGCCGGACTGGCAACGACCGCAATTCGTTTGCCTTTTAAATAACTGATATATTGTTCAGTTTCGTCGGCGCCGGTGCGCATCATATTTTGCACATTGCCTCTCATTGAGTATTCTGCTTTATGATGGCCCCATCCTAACCCCTCCAAACTGAGAATGAACAATACCGTCATGACGCAAATCAAAAAAGGTCTAAAATTTTCTTTCATTAATTCTGATAACCGCGGGTTAAAAAACCGTCAAGCGATTAAAGTTAATTATTATTAGATTGAAACAATAGATACTATATAGCGGAAGTAATGAAAAAAGTGTAGATCAGGTACTATCTGTATTCGCCGATACAAGTACTGCTAGGAAATAGCTACCATTAACGTCTGGATATAGGACATTGAGTATCCGCAATTCTTCATTACAGTATGGGCATACTAAACAACTGGCTCAACCGGACCTTGATAATTTTCAAGGATATGTTTATCCAATGCTCCAAAAATACTGTAGTGTCCAGGACAGATTATCTTCATGATGTAATTTAATACAGATCTGTTAACTCAATTTCAAGTAAAATAAGTTAATGCTCTATAAAGGATCATCTTGTTTATGTTCGTCGGGTAGCATTTCTGATTCGTTGATATTTTTCTCGAAATCTTTTTGATCCTTCTTATTCCGTCTTATCAGGACAAATATTATTACGATTGCTATAAAAAGGATTATGCCTACTGTCGTATAGTTGAATTCCATGTAGTTTAGATTAGGGAATCTTAAAAATAAAGAAATTTACAATATATAAAGTTAAGCTTTCAATCTTAATATGAAAAGCAGTTAAACATCTGCAAGAACGACCTTCCAATCTTTAGAAAAGCACCTGTTACTAGCAGGTGCTTTCCAAGTAAACTGTAACTAACCAAACTAATTATCATAAGACTTCAGGCAAAGATAATTGAGGATAACAAATATCCATTACAGGCTAAATTAAATTTTTGTTAAGTTTTTATTAACATCATCGATAAACTATACTACTCTTCCCATTATTGCCAGTTAAGTATGAGTTTTCTACCGATTATCCTCATGGCTAAACTGAGATTGTTATGTATCTTAACTTCATGAACACAGTTCAAACACTAAACTATGTTGTTAACTTTTTCTGGACGATCATCGGCTTCCTTCCGTTAACGATTTATTGGTGGCAAACACCATTGACATTTTCATTTTATTGCTTCCTCATGGTCAGCGTTTTCCTGGCCAATGTACCAGAAAGAATGATACACCAATTCAGGTTTAGTTCCAAAAGAAGAATCTACGAACTGGTGGGCGTTAGGCTGGTACGCAAATTCGTACAAGACGGGGACTATATCCGTAAAGGAAATCACTGGGTCAGAAGCAAGGCAGCGGCGGAAAAATATCTGCTCCGGATTCTAATGTATGAACGGTTTCACACATTATGTTTTCTGTTTTTCACATTCAGCATGACCCATGCGCTACTAAACGCCAGGA
Organism: Daejeonella sp.; assembly: GCF_037719425.1. Classification (GTDB taxonomy): domain Bacteria; phylum Bacteroidota; class Bacteroidia; order Sphingobacteriales; family Sphingobacteriaceae; genus Daejeonella. The sequence continues at coordinate 11,507 of NZ_JBBJNI010000038.1, forward strand.
TTAAACTTGGCTTGATGATCCTTTTTTGTAATGTATTCTTTAATGTATATCCTCTATTGCTTCAGCAATATAACAGGCTGAGAATATTACGCCTGATTGAAAAGGGCCAAACCTGAAAGCTCATGGCTGATCAAAGCTTATCCTTGTTCTCGTGCACCTTCATTATCGCGTTGATCACATCATCCATATCCTGCCTGGTTCCCATTAAACATGAAGATCCCGGCAGTACCACCATTTCCTCATTACATATCAGGTCGCAGTTCGGACAACCCATCTCGTCGCTGTACTGTTTAAGCCGGGCTGCGGAATACATATTTTTGTATTCTTTAAGTCCTTTTATGTGAGCAATCCAGGGTTCTATATGTAAGCCGCGAGCGATATAAGGGCTTAGATTAACACCTTCCGCAGCAACAGCCTTTAGAAATTTGCTTCTTTCGACATTATTGAAATGCTCTTTGTGATAGCTCATAGCAAAATGATAATATCCTCCGCTCTCGGTACCAGTGTATTGCTTCTGAGGAACAAGTCCCGGAAATCCCTTAAGTTTTGATATTAAGTAATTCGCATTATCATTACGCCTTTGGAAACGATCTTTAGCCGAAGCAATCTGCCCCATAAGAATAGCGCCCTCGAATTCATTCATTCTATATTTTGGCCCGATCGTAACATTGCTGCCTTTACGATTTGTTCCATGGTTCTGCACTGTATAACATTCGTCCATTAATACAGCATTATTTCCGATGATAGCTCCTCCTTCTCCACAGGCAATCTGCTTGCTTGCCTGGAAGCTGAAGCATCCGACATCCCCTATGGTGCCCAATTGTTTACCCTGATAATGGGCAAAATTCGCCTGGCAGGCATCTTCAATTACTTTTAGATTGTGCTTTTTCGCGATAGCCATGATCTTATCCATTTCACAAGGCATCCCCATCATATGCACGGGTATAATGGCTTTCGTGTTTTTATTTATTTTCTTTTCGATGAGGGCAGCGTCCAACTGGTAGGATGCCCGGTCAAGATCAACCAATACCGGCAGAGCCCTGCTGGTAAGGATAGCAGAAATGGTCCCGAAATCGGTATAAGGTGACGTAATAACTTCATCGCCGGGTCCGATATCCATAGCTTCCACACAGGTAGCTAAAGCCTGAGTACCGGAACCTGTACCTATACAAAACTCGGTTCCCATGAGCCTTGCGTACTCTTTTTCAAATGTCGCAACCGTGCCAGTAGGCGATTGTATCCTGCTCCAAATGCCGCTTTTCGTGGTTTTGGAAATTGATTCCATCATTTTCTCATCTGCAAGCATTGCGGGCCACTGGGGCCATACCTTTGCCCGGACCGGTGTACCTCCCAGTAAAGCTAATTTGCCGGTACTTTTAGTTGTTGGTTTAGCGAATGAGGGAATGCTGCTGGATAAAGCTGTTACAACCGTTGTGGTTGTTACTGCAGTTATGAATTTCCTTCTTGACAGATCATTAAACATAATTTCAAATTTTGGGACAAAATCTATATTCCTACTTCAAATTTTTACAAATTCAAGCTTCGTGTACGTAACCGAATAAAGTCCAAGTTAATAAATTTCCTTAATATCATAGTGTTGATATTTAAATAAGGCGAGACTACGTTCCTGATGATCCGGCTCATCGGTTAGATCTATCCAGGTGTCGCCTTTTATAAAGTTGTAATTGTTTTGTTGTTCCAGTCATTTTGATATAACTATTTGGAAGTCAGGAATTTCGAAGGTATTAAATCATGCATGGCAGACATAATTATTTCTTCAACATTCGGTACAAAAGGTGATGGTTTGTGATAATAATACATAGAACTTACAGCCTCGTAGCCATATTTCGGCTCCTTCAAAGCACGGGTTGACGAGATATAGCACGGAACATCATTCGAATATCCGTTAACCCAGACACGTTTCACATCAAACTCCCTCTTTATTCGGAGAGAATAATCTGAGACAACCTCACCCGCTAAAAAAACCATAGCCAATTCCCTACCGAATGTCCAAACCTGGATCGGATAAGTTAAACTGGGAGATATCACTTTTCCTCGTGCAATCTCATTTAAAGCCAGGCGATAGTAATATCCTTTTACTGTCTTGTCATCAGTTTGAGCAACCATTTCCTTTACGGTCGGCACATGTGCATATGGAAGTTCAATAATCTTAATTTCGCCTTCAGGAGCTTTACTTACAGGCTGAAACTCTGTATTTAAGAGCCTCTTCACTTCATCAGCGATAAGCTTAGCATAATGATCTACAAGCTTTAACTGACTTAGTCCCTCTAAACCGGTCAAAGTTGGGTTTGCATCGGCACCGCAGCCAACTGCATGAAGAGCGGTAACGCCCGGATGATTTATTTCTATAAGACGCTGTGCCTCTCCGACCCAATCTCCATGATATTTATTGTTTGATCCGTCTAGAGCCACCGCATGACATGAATAATTAAGGAATAATGCTTTTAGCTTGCCGTTTTCATCATTAACTCTTAGTAATGGCAGTGAATGATCTACGGGACCATCAGCTAATCTGCGATTTTTTGCGAAATCTACTTTCCCTTGTGTCCATGATATGTAGGATGGCTTACGTGCCTTTAAAGCATCAAGTGCAACCTGTTCAAGTTTATCTTTGAGTTGCTCCACATATAACGAGATGCGATTCATTTGTTCCTTTGAAATCAGCGAGTCGCTAAAGGCGGTCGCGCTTCTATATTGTAGAATATTTAACAGATCGCCCAGCTCAGGACCGGAATGAGTGTGTGAAGCACTTATAGCGAGATGCTCCGGATTAAGGCCGGTCTTGGCTGCAAGCCGGCGTGCGACTTCTTTAGTAACATTCCATGGAATACCAATAAGATCAACCGTTATAATAACAGATGGGCCTTGTTTATCATTTCCAAAAGCAAGGGCCTTTGCATTGAGCGGCAGCAGCGTACTTTCAGCTTCGTCCTTGCTTCGAATTGCAAAACCAGCCAGACGCACAGGCCACTCCGGAGTTATATTGACGGCAGATACGCCAACATCCATCAGCTGATGGGAAGAATTGATTTTTTGGCCCGTGGCTGCTCCAACAAAGCTTAGAATAAAGACAATGGCAAAAAGGTATGCTCTCATAGCATTAAGTTTGTAAGTGGGAGGTTTGTTCTTAATCTAGATCTATAAGATCAGAGATTTTATTTTTGCAATAATTTCTTAATCGCTTTCATTAATATGTCTTCGGCTTCCGCGGTAACACCTGAAGCCTGGCCGGTTTCATAACCTCCCTGCCCGTAAGCAATCGCGGTTCCGATGTAGCCTACTCCATAGTCGCCATACCCGGCCACAGCAACAAAAAGATCAGGCCTGGCAGCCTTTGCCGCAAGCTGGTATTCTACAAACGGTTCGCCCGGCAGGTGCAATATTCTCGCTTTACCTACCGTCAGGGTCGATATATCAATTTTCTTTCCAGCCTGCAAGCGTCTCAGCCATACCAGTTTGGAAATATTATTAGCAATAAATACCGAGGTCTCGGTTTTCAATCCAGCCTCGAGCTTTTCAATACCAGCAGCTGGGGCTAATGCGACTGGCTCCACATTCCAAAGAACAGAAACCGGTGTGACTGGCTCGCGTTTGGTACTTTCCCATGCACGCTTCATACCGTCGGCTAGTCTTTCCGCCAAAATGAGCCGGTTTTCCTTTGCTCCATCATTGTATTTACCAGCTGTTATGTTACCGCCCGCTCCATTAAAATGGATATGAAGGGCATCAGGAACAGCAAGCTGGCGCATAAATCGCGAGACTCCAGGGAAATCGGGATTTGCCACACCTGTACGATAATAACTTTGAGGATGTGATGCATAATAGCTTAGAACCGCAAGGGGCTTATTATTATTCCAAAAACTAACCAATGAGACCATAGGATCAACCAGGCCTTCAGGTTCTGCCCTGATCAGCGAGTCTTTAGTTGCTGATGTCCGTGTAGCTTTCACTTCACCGTCAGCACCAAGGATTCTGCGATTTGATGACACCTTGAATACTTGTGCTTGTCCTGTACCAACGTGAGTGAAAGGTCCGGCCGTTAGGATAGATTTTTTTATCGCGCTGCCTAAGCGCTCTATCAGATCCCGCGTATACGATCCTTCAAAAGCTCCCGGCAAAACACCGGCAGACTTCATTATAACTTCAGCGCCCAGATCTGATGTTGGAGCATCGTGCTGATGTATCGTGTGCACAACTACCCGTGAAGGAATAGTTCCTGCAGCCAAAGCCATCACACGTTTGAATTCGTCCTGGCTCTCATTTGAAATTCCAATCCAATCGACCGAGCACATAACTATAGGCTGTCCGGCGCCGAGAATAACGATGCCTTTAGCCCTAAGTCCAAGATCCCAGCTATTAACCATCGGATCATATGTAAGTTGGCTTCCGACCGGAGGAGTGGCATCAATATCAAAAACCGCTAGCTTAAGATTGTTCGGCGCGGATTGCGCCAGAACTGTAACGGAAGAGAGTATTAAAACGCCGCCTACTATCCAAATACTTATTTTCCGACCTAACACTACTAGAACTTTCATCGTCTTATTTAGATTTTCCAGGAATCGGATAAATGATTATTTCGCGGCCAACGCTTTTTTAAACATAGATTCTATGGTCACCGGTGCTCCGTTGTTCTTCTTACTTTCATACGCCGCCTCCATGAATGCGCATATCTCGAGCGTTTCCTTAGCACTAACGGGTGGGATGCCGGTCTCAAAGAACTCAATAACTTTTACAAGAAGGGGGTCATACCCCCCGAAATTGCCGATCTCAGAAACCCCTTTGTCACCGAACACTGTACCTCCATATACCTGCTTCCCTTCATGGATGCCACGAAAAGTACCCATTCTGCCATTATCCCAGGTTCCAACAACAAGGTCAGTGTTTGGCGAATCGACCTGCACAACTGATTTGCAGCCCGTACCCATTACAGTGAAAAGCGTTTCAACGCCATGGATTCCGTACCAGAACAATTCTGTGTGAGTTTTTTCATATTTAGAAGGACTGTAGGTATCTGCCCCCAGCACTTTTCCGACTTTACCTTTGGCAATTTCCTGGGCGCCAGTAGAGAAACGAAGAGACGAAGAAGAAAATACCGGCACTTTATATTTTTCCCCGGCCTTGAAAATCGCTATTGCATCTGCAAGGGTGGCCGCGATAGGTTTGTCAATAAAAACAGGTTTACCAGCTTTGAACACTTCAATAACCTGCTTCAAATGTAGCCGCCCATCATTTGTTTCCAAAAGCACAACGTCGACTTTGCTCAGCATGTCCTTTATTGAGCTGCTTATTATTACTCCTAGTTTCTTAACGTCCTCAATATAACCAGGGATCCTTTCTGCACTGCTTTGTATGTCTTTGCTGCCATAAGGATACGCAGCCACAACTGTATAACCTTTGTACTGGCTTCCAGCTCCGGGAGTGTTCAGGCTTTTTGTAAATGCTATACTATGGGAAGTATCAAGCCCTATAATACCAACTCTTTTTCCCGCTGCTTTCGAACCCATTCCGTAAGAACTAAAGGGCATTAGACTTTCTGCCATGCCCAGACCGATACCTGTGATTGCTGCTGCCCTGATAAACTTGCGGCGATTATAATCCTGTTTCATTTCAATCCTCTATGTTTAATTAACTAAACGTTTACGTACCCGAATATAGTAATTGTTTTAACCATACGAATATTGTGTTAAAAAAAATACGAAAATGAGATGTGACCCTGTTATTAATTCCGATAAAAATCGGCATTCTCTTTTGTAAGGATATCTATTGGCATGAAATGTATCTTTTCCACTGTCGATCCAAAAGCTAAATGCTGGTAAAGGGACATCACACCCCGGTATGCCTGCTGTTTAGGTTTCTGACAAATCAGGAAGTCGATCACTCCTTTTTTCAGGTATTCGACATTTTCGGTAAGAAAATCGTAGCCTATCAAAATAATGTTGTGTTGAGTCTTCTCAATAAACCGGGCAACCTTTGAAACCCTGGAATTGGTTACAAAAACAACTTTAATATCAGAAGATTCATCAAATGCTTTAGAGAGACTCTGTTCTATTGCTTCATCTGCCACCTCTTTAATGTCGAGCTTAACAATATTTCCGGGCCGGTTGTGATCCTTAAAATATGCCCTTAATCCTTCCTCTTTCTTCAATAAGTGATGTTGGTTATCAATTTCCTTAGAAATATTTACAATCAGCAGCTTATCATCTGCTTTAGTCAAATAGCTTATTAAATGTCCGCCCATATATCCGCTATGATATAAGTTGGGGCCGATATAACTCAAACTGCTTTTATTAGGCAGGTCTGAATCCATCAGAACATAAGGAATATTCAACTCCTGGCATTTATCAGTAAAGCTCACAGACTCATCAATAAAGGATGGTCCGAACAAGATCCCATCAGGTTTACTATCCAGGATCACTTTTGTTTGTTTAACGAAAGATTCGATTGAATTTTGGTCGTAGAAGTATTTGTCGAGGACGATACCAAATTGCTCTATCTCGGAGCCGGCTTGTTCGATCCCTTTTAATGGAGCATCCCAGAAACTTGTTTCCTTTGAGCTTTCAGGTATTAATGTAGCAAGGCGAAGGATTTTACGGGATGCCAGGCGCTGAGCAAGTAAATTAGGTTTATAATTAAGTTCATCGATGAGCTTGTTGATCTTCTCCTTTGTTTCAGCTGACACCCCTTTTCGATTATGTATTACCCTGTCGACAGTAGCAATTGAAACATTTGCTCTTCTTGCAATCTCCTTTACCCCGGTAAGTTCAGTAAGTCTTTTTTTCATTTATATCTTAAGGTTTATCAACTGTCATACTGCAACCGAATATTCAACTGAAACCACTTCAGTTTAATTGATTTATAATACTCATCAATTAACTCGTTACGACAATATTAGCTTATATCTGTGGTTTTTCATAATTATCGATTAATAGTTTATGAATTAAATTATGGTTCAAATTCCACATGTTGCTCCTCTAAATTTTCCGACAAGGCAGTTTTATTTATTAAAAGTTTGCTGCTTCGTTTTGCTTTAAAAATCAGGCTGAGTATTGATTTTCAACAAATCAGCGTAACAAAAAATTTTCGCTCCATTTGCAAAATCGAGAAAATTTAATAACTTCGTTAACGTACACGTGTAATAAGTTAACGTACACGGCAGCGTGCCAAATATATCATTATGAGCCCGGCATTATGAAACATTTTCTTTTAGTGATCTTGCTCAGCCTAAACGGGTTTGCAATACTTCAGGCTTCTAAGACTCACGATATCGCGTTGCGAAAGAACCAGAAGTTCCCTGCTGATTCTATTAAAATTACCCGTGTCCGGGCTGACCAACTGCTTGCAAAGCTTCCGTCAACTGACCCCTGGGACCTTCGCCCGGATGGAAGTGCACTCGCGTGGGGGGAAGCAGCAACTATGGAGACTCTGGCGGACCTTTACGAGGCCACCGGAGACATTACTTACCTCAAACAAATTGCATTTCGGGGTGACCGGTTACTAACTCATCGCGACGATCATAGCCGGGTAAAGGATGGTTCTGGGCATAGCCGGCCAGCCTGGAGCATGGGATTGAAATACGTGGTCGCATCAGGAGCATTACTTGATAAAGCGGATAAACCGGTGATCAGCATACGCTCCACTCCCTCATCAAATAACAACCTTACGATAATTGAACTTATACGTTCATCCGACAGGCCAGATCGTTTCAGCCTGAAGCTATCAAACAGCTTCTTTAAAAGAGACGAGTTTTTTGCTGATCTAAGCATGAACCCTGCTGATGAACGCTTTATTGAAAAAATAGTCAATGATCCGCTTTCGCCGTATTCTTCGAAAGCAGGCAGCTATACTGATAAATCAAATTTAATACGGGTAAAAGTCGAAATGAAAGAGATCCCGCCGTCTCAAAACGTTTCCTTAACTCCTATTCCGCTAGCATATATGGGTTATATCGGAATAGTTTATCATCCGATGCTTCGTATGGCAGAGTTTGTGAAAAGTGACCCAAAACTTCTAGAGCTAAAGCCAGTCGCCGAGCGTTTTATCAAAGCTGCTGAAGAGTCTTATGCGGATGCAAATAGACGTTTATGGCGTGAAGGCCCTAACGCCGGGGAAGGATATTATCTCACATGTGAAAAAGGCGAATCATTCCCAGCCGACAATGTGGGGCAACCGATAAACTTCCTGGGTATGCACACCAGCTCACAACTGGCCTTATACCGGTTAACCGGCAAAAAAGACTATCGCGACCGGTCTGAGAAAATGTCGCTATTATTGAAAAACAGGCTTAAGTACGATAAAGGGTCTGATCTCTATGTTTGGACGTACTGGTACGAACCGATGACAACTATCGGCTGGACACCGGCGGACAAGCTATCCTCGAATGTAATGGTATATAAAGGGTCTCCAAATATTGAAGATTCATCCCATGGCGTGCTGGACATTGCGATGGTCGTAGCGGCCAACCGGGAAGGAATCATATTTACGAAGCAGGATGTCCAACGCTTTGCGAATACTTTGCTTCATAATGTGATCCTGCCGGAAAGGAATGGAATCAGGCGGGCTGTGGATGGCGTTGGCGGCGAACATCCTGCATATTTCCCAATACTTCATGGCTGGCTGGAACTCGCTGCAACTAATCCTGAAGTGTATCATGCAATTAGAAAAACATATTTAAACAAGAATGAAGAAAACCTGGCATTTACTGCCGAGCTTTTAAGGTGGGAGAAGAAAATCAAATAGTTAATACAAGAAATAACCATCAATATTTTTTAACTATCTAAAACTTAATCAAATGAAAAATCCTTTTTACACATTAAAGAAATTTAATGGCATGAGACAAACGCGTGCCATCAAAATTTCTAAATTTTTCGTTCTGTCACTTTCAATAATTCTATTATCGGCCAGTTGTAAGAAATCATTAGAAGAGCAAGCCCCGGAAATAGTTGATTCAGAAAAGATGAATAAAGGCGGGCTCACAACTTCTACCGTTGGTGCAAATATCTGGTACGACAAATTTGTGACGTATGAAAGCGCATCAGGCGGAGCTTACTATAACAGCACAAATGCAGGTACGCTTGGATGGTCTGAGAGCTACATGCTTCGGAGTTATGTTGTGATGTACGAGTTAACAAAAGATGTAGCATGGTTAAACAAGCTGACAACACACGCAGACGTAATAATCGCCAATGCAACGGATTTAGGCAGCGATGGCTATATGGATTGGGGATCAACCAGTTATGGAGGTGGCGGAAATTATCCATATCTTGTTTTTGATGGATTGATAGCCTTGCCAATTGCGCAATTCGTGCGTCTTGTACAGCAAAACCCTACTACCCTTTCGGCGTATTCAACCAAAGCAAGTACGTACCAGACTTTTATCGAAAATGAGATTGTTCCAAAATGGGCTAGCAGCAGCAGCTATATGGGAAATTGCTGGGTGCAGTTGAGTAGCAGCACCGGATACTTCAAGGAACCAATCACTTTCAACTCCTTTACTACAACTACTGTTTTTAATCCCTTACCCTACAATATGATGGCGCCTTTCGCCCAAATGTTGTGGACGATGTATGATGTGAACGGAAACACCAGCTATCGCGATAGAGCGAACCACATTGTCCAGTACTTTAAGAATGGATTGACGGCAAACGGAACAGGATATAAATGGTGGTATTGCAATATCGCAAGCCCCCATTATGAAGACACTTCTCACGGGAATCTGGATATAGACATGGCTATTGAATCTTTTAACCGGGGCGGAACGATTGGTGCAACACAAATTGCCGGACTATCTGATACTTACACAGTTAATATGTGGAATCAATCCTCAACGGCCCCAAAGGTAAAGGACAACGTTGATGGCAC
>NZ_JBBJNI010000038.1:21395-30042 GCF_037719425.1 Daejeonella sp.
GACCTACGGTGATACAAAACTTCTAACAGGATGGACAAAATTAACCCAATTCAATGCGATAGCATGGACTATTGCAGCAGAGCAGTTCAGAAGCATTGCACCCGTAGGTTTTAATGAGGCGCATACCATGACTCAACTGATGGCCTGGGATCCCGTAAAGGTACAAAATCAGGGTTTTGAGCTTAAGTTTTTCGCCGACCCAACCCTTCCAGCCAGATGGTCGCGTGGAGGTGGAAGTGCAACCCAGATTAGGCTTACCACCGCGGAAAAGTACTCTGGCGCCATGAGTGCCGAAGTTATTTCGGCAACAGGCGACGGGGTTTGGCAAATGCTCTATCAGGATTGGAAGCAATGGAAACCGTCAACCACATACCGGGTTACCTTTAACGTAAAAACGAGCGGCGTTGCGGGCGCGAAAATCTTCATGTACAATACCACTACAAGCTCCGTAGTCGGCACAGCGCAAACCTACGACAGCGCGGCCTGGTCGACGCAGAGCTTTACATTTACAACTCCGGCAGCAGGCCCTAGTTTAAGGCTCTACCTGGAAAATCATGATCTCAGCACAGCAGGAACTGCGTATTTTGACAACGTAGTGATCAAGATAGACGGAGAAGCCTGGTAGAGATTTAATCCCGCTGGAGCTTGACTTCCATCGGGAATTTTAATAATTTAACAATGTGTTTTTTAACCCATTCGGGGAGCAGTAAATTATAAAGCATATGAAAAAAGAGAGTAACGGAAGAAGAGAGTTTATAAAGAAAAGCTCTTTAACAGGATTGGGTGCTGCACTTGGAATGGGTTTAACTATTCCCGCGTTTGCCAACGATGGACGACTTGCTGCCCCCCTATCACTGGACGATAAAACACTCCATATACGACCGCGTTATCACAGATGGCATGTAGATCCCGGACAGGAATGGCTGGAAACAAATACACGTTACGCCAATCTGGATTGGAACCTTCCTGTTTCGCAAACTGCTCTGGTATTGCTGGATGTGTGGCAACGGCACTACATTAAGGAAACTGAGTACCGGGCCGAAAAAATCATCAATGATAAATATCTCCCGCTTTTAGCCAAGGTCAGGGAACAAGGCATGCAGGTAATTCATGCTCCTTCACCGGAAGCTGCAATGAAGCATCCCAATTGGGTCAAATTGGTTTCACGTGTCGAAATGAATCCCCCAAAGGACACTTGGCCACCCGTTGAGTTCCGTAACCTATCCGGCCCGTATAGAGCGTACAGGCGACCAACCGAACCACGCGAGGCTGAAAGACAGGCACTACCAGAACTAACTTTTCACCCAAAAGTCACACCTCGGGCGAACGAAGCTGTGGTAGCAACTGGCGAAGAGCTACATCGCTATTGCAAGCAAAAAGGGATTTTATTTCTCCTTTACGCTGGATTTAACACTAATGCATGTATTATAAGTCGTGATTATGGGGCGACTCAAATGACTAACCGGGGCTACTCCGTCAGTCTCCTCCGCGATTGTACCACCGGCATGGAAACCAAAGAAACGCAGGCTAAACTATTACAGACTAATGGTGCAATACTTTTACTCGAAATGTTTGGCCAGTATTCAATAACATCAGACGAAGTACTTAAAGGCTTTTCGGCATAATTAAAGCGTATAAATATTTAGATTAACCCCAGCATCTTCTTTGCATTCCCCGATCTGAGCATCTCCTTTACACTTTCGTCAGCCTCTGATGGATGGAGTGACTCGATCCTTAGCTGCCCGGTTAAATAATCCAGAATTGGAGAATGGGTACCGAAGGCAAATTTGTCGTTACCAAAGGTCTTGAGAAACTCCCCCATATTTGTGATCGTTCTACCGGACGTATCAAATATCAATTCAGTGTTTTTTACGAGATCCTTTTCCTCAGGCGTTAAAACGGCTGCATTTGCGTAGTTCAGGATCATATATTTAGCGTCAGGAACCGCTTTTACTATAGGCAGAATATCCTTTAAGTTCCACTCACGCTTAGTGGTCCCGACAACATAATCAATATCCATCCACGAACGCTGCCGGCTATCTACCATTCGGTATTCGAAAGCTACCGGCAATCCATAATCGCGAACACGCTTTACCAACTCAATACAAGCGGGATCAACGATACCAAAATCATGGTATTTAGGATATATCCTAACGCCTTTCATACCCATTTTCTTAACCGAGGTTTCCAGGTCATCTCTCCAGCCAGCATAAATTGGATTTATCACTGCAAACGGAATAAAACGGTCACTAAACTTTCGGGACGACCGGATCTCTTCATATAATTCCTCATTCGCTGATTGAGTGTTTTTGTAGAAAATACCGTTCAGATTGCTAATAGCGGAAATATCTACTCCGAACTTATTCATCCGCCCCAGCAGTAGCTCACAAGTGTTATGTTTTAATTTCTGGAATGGCCAGTTACCTACATAAGCATTTATATCAATCAACATTTCTGCCTCCTTTTCTTAATATGTTGTTAAAATTTTCAAAAAATATCTTCCGTTTTTGCCCCTCACTCAAATTCGAAGCAAGTATCTTTCCTACGCTCTGATAATAGCAATTGTCTGATCCGAAAAGCACTCGATCTTCACCCAGGTGGGCCACAGCAAAATCGACAAGATGTTCTTCATTATTGCTGCCAGAAGTATCTACAAATACATTGGGGCTATCCCTTAATCCCTTACACATATACTCCCAGTCTCCTCCGCCTCCAATGTGTGCGTACTGAAACATCGCTTCAGGATATCTTTTCGCTATGTCCACAAAATCCTCAGGTACTGATGTGTTTTTGGGCTTAAATCCATTGTATTTCATCCGATACCCGCCAACCCCTATTTGTGCTTCCGCATGGCTGTGTATGATCATTTTGAGCTCGATCATCTTCTCTACAATGGGATAATATGAGGGGTCGTTGATCTTCGTCTGATAGTAGATTTTGACATTTGTCATACCCAAATCCACACAACGCTTGATTTCGTCCATCGATTCCTTTGCATGCACAGGATTGAAAGTAAAACTGCCGGCGAAAACGTCCGGATGCAATTTCATCACACCCAAAACGATGTTATTATTCCTTATAAATGCCTCGGGACTGCCGTCAGGAACACCGTTAATTAACCTTGTCACAGGATTTGACAGGACCAGTTTCTCAACCCGCAGCCGCTGCGAATAATCTATGAGGCTTTCGGCATATTTTTTTTGCACTTCTGTGTCGGTACTGCTGAGATTCACATGAACATGCGCGTCTATTTTTCGATATCGCAGCACCTCCTGCATGAGATTATAGTTTGCTGCGAGGGTGGCTTCTTCAGGTTGTTTCAGACCTGTCAAGCTTCCTGTAACAGCAAAGCCACCTGCTGACAGAGCAGTACTAGTGATAAACCTCCTTCTGGATAATCCGGACATAGTGTAATTGATTTAAGAGTTAAACATCATTATATGATACTATTACCCGATTTTTTTAAGATGTTGTTATAATTCTCGAAAAAGACCTTTTTTGTTTGACTTTCGGTGAGATCTGAGGCCAATATCTTCCCGACACTTACTTCCCATCATATAAATCCGAATGCACATGAGAATCGATCTTTCTATACTTCAGCACATCCTTCATCAAGTCGTAAGGCGGGGCGGTGGTATTTCCAGAAGCCGTTGACGGACTATGTGTTACAGCCGAACCCAGCCCCGTTTCAGCTATCATAAGGCCAGCTAGTGACAGTGCCGACCTGCTTACAAATTTTCGACGGTTAATCATTTGACGTTTCGATTAATATAACTCAGGGTATAAGGTTATTTAATGTATAGCAAACCAGTCTATTATCCAGAGGTTGTCCCTTGGCTGTTGTAATATCTCCAAGTTTCAGCTCATACACATACCCAGCTTTCAACTCACCTAGCACGAGCGATACTTTCGTACCATCTGCTGAGATGGTAATAGTTTCCACTGGCACCGACTGAACATCCTGCTGGTCGGTAACGTCGGCCCCTGCGTTTTTAACCTTTCGCTGATACTTATAGTAATAGTGCCTGAAATTGTAATTGCTGGCATTCAGCGCCTGTGCCTTATTAACTGGCTGTGTAAACGTGATGTCGAACCCGGTTTTGGTCAGGTTCATCATTTGAACATCAGCGGGCTGATTTCCATTAAAGACTATCCTTTGTATTCCCTGATCACCTGCCCATCCGAAGGCTATCTGTCCGACCCAAAGGCTGCCATCCGGAGCAAATGCAAGCCGATTGTTCCCTTTTCTAAGGCCGTGACCATCAATAAATGGAATGGACGCTCCCTGAAGCTCTCCAGCCACGGTTTCCAGCATTACCCGGACTATTCTGTCCCGATTCATCTCCCCCACGAAAAGCTGGCCTGCAAAAGGGCCAAATTTCCCCAGTGTGATATCGCAAAGTGGTTGAGAAGGCGAATTCGCCATTATTCCCTGGGGGAACAGCACCGCTGCTTTTGTACGGATCTTATCAAGGTCTTTAACCGGACTAATAAATGGATTTTTATTCTCCCACTCTTTTTGCCAAACTAAGCTTGCCGGATGTCCATAAAACTTACCCTCCTGAACATGGAATAAGGTGCTTGTCTCAACCCAGTCGCTTTGATTGTCAGTTACGAAAAGATTGCCTTTGAGGTCAAACCCGAGGCCATTTGGCGATCTCATACCGGAAGCATATGGTTGCAGCTTGCCCCCACCCGCCGGAAGCTTCATAACCCATCCCCGATAAGGAACCACTGAATACATTTCATAAATCCCCTGGGCCATATCTCTGCCTAAAGGATTGAGGGTACCCCTGACCTCTGGCCGGACACTGCCGCCCTGGGAGGCTGTATTTAATGCTATGTAGAGGTTGCCCTTCGAATCCTGAACAGGGCCGTAATTGAATTCATGATAGTTCCCGGAGATGCCAAAATCATCTGTTAAAGTTTGGTAATGGTCAGCAATACCATCTCCATCTGAATCTTTTATTCTTGTAAGTTCGGGCCTTTGCATCACTATAAATTCCGAATTGCTAACAGCATGAATACCCAGCGGTTCGTGTAGGCCAGTAGCAAATACTTTCCATTCTTTTGTTTGAGGTGTATAAAGCATAATCTCACCCCGAATGAAGCATGCTGCCAGGCGGCCATCGGGTAAGAATGCAAGCCCGCCTGTTTCTGCCATAAGGCCATGCGGCATCTGAATATTCTGGACCGTATATGAAGAACCAGCGACCGTCTGCGCGACCAGATTGCCGCTTCCAAATAAAAAGGTAAAAAGAAGCGCATGACACAATTTTTTTTTCATCATTTTTTCTTTCTACGGGTGTTAAAAAGCAGCGAATAATTTGTCATTGTTATGCTGAACTGCCGCGCCTCCTGTGGAGTTAGTTTTAATTTCCCATCAATCCACTTACCGGCTGAAGAAGTATGCTCGACAGAACCATTCATAGATTTAGAAGTAAACCATACCGTATTGCCAACACCTGGGATTCGAAAATGTCTCACAATACCATTGCCATCTTCCTTTGGCTTAATTAGCTCGTATACATCAATACCGTTGAGCTGATAATGAAACTCAGGATATTTATCGATAAGCCGATACCCTTTAAATTCAGCGACAGGCACGTCATCTGCTTTACCGATGATCACAGGGTATTCGGAAGTTTCGCGGTAAAACACGCTGCCTAAAATTTTTGCATTTGCATCAACATGGCCTTTCCATATCGCTGTATTGTCTAGAAATCCTCCCGACCAGGCATATCGCAACCGGCATGATCCGGTATCCCAACAATAGGAAATATCCTTCGGCAAATTAACAGCTATCGAAGCCGGGCCTGAATCATCCATAAATATCCGGTAGAGAAATGGGGGTTCGAGATCGTAAGGATGGTTGGTGTGATGAGGCATCGGATTCGAACTAACAGAAGTAGACGGCCCGGCCGACTGTACACTCTTTTCTTCGCGGCGCGAGGGAGGGATGTTCTGGTCTGTTTTCGAATCCGGCATGATTGCGTCATTCGCGACGTACATAACGCCATACATAATAAATCCGTGACCGGGGTAGGTGCAAACATATGGGTATGATCCTGGTTGTGAAGGCGCTGTAAAACTAAGAGTGGCGGATTGGTTTGCTGATACTACAGGGATTGACCATAAAACGCTTTCAGACTTAGGAATGTAATTCATCTCCGGTCCCTTCTCCTCGAGCTGAAGGGCAGCATTCACCACTTCAAGTCGCGTCCCAGGTTTAGTGAGCAGGAAATTATGGCTCATATCGTCGGAATTAGTGAAATTGATTTTAACTTTTACCCCTGGCCTTACATTGAAGCGAACTAAATCAAACTGCATTCCACTGACAGCATGTATATTAATTACAACCTCATTCCCAGCAATTTGCTGTGCATTTAAACTGGAAAAAGCACAGATTAAAAGGCACATTACAATATAAATTTCTCGCATTCTCAGAGATCTAAAGGCTAGAATTTTTCAACAATCCAAGATAATAATATTTTACGTTTACGTACACGTAATTTATTTTTATATTTAGGCGAATACAATTGTTAAGCATGACCCGGATTACCGAACAAGCCTCAAAGTACAGGCACTTAGAAAAAATGACAGTTGGAGAATTAACCTCCCATATCAACACTGAAGATAAACTAGTGGCTCTGGCTATTGAAAAAGCCTTGCCACAGTTGAATGTTCTTATAGAGACCATTGTGTCGAAAATCGTCGATGGTGGACGGCTATTTTATGTCGGTGCTGGAAGTGGCGGAAGGTTGTCGGTACTAGATTGCCTGGAGCTTCCTACGACATTCGGCATTCCCCAAGGAGTATTTAATGTAGTTCTGGCTGGTGGCCAGGAACACCTCATCGAAGCGCCTGAAGAGAAAGAAGACGACACAAATGCGGCTTGGGATGAGCTCCAACAACGAAACGTTTCAGAGAAAGATATCGTTGTGGGTATTTCTGCAAGCGGTACAACGCCATTTGTATTATCAGCATTGAATGCGTGTATAAAAAGCAAGATCACGACAGCTTGTATTGTAAGTAATCCAGACTCCCCTGTCGCAGCTCAGTCTGACATTCCTGTAGAGGTTATTACCGGGCCTGAATTTATTTCAGGAAGCACGCGAATGAAATGCGGAACAGCTCAGAAGATGATATTCGATATGATAAGCACGGCAACTATGACCAAACTGGGACACGTTTTGGATAACCAGATGGTGAACGTGAAACTTATAAATGATAAAATAACGGACCGGGCCGTAAAAATGTTAATGAAGCTCACGGGTCTCACTGACTACGACTCTGTAAAAGCTATGCTTTTTGAATCTGGCAGTGTGAAAAAAGCACTCGATAATTACACGCATCTTAATTCCATATAAATTGCTGCCGACTGTTAAACCTTCCATTGCTGTCGTACCCTGTTACTTAATGATTGGGTATTCTGCTTTTCATGGCCGTAAGACTCAAAGAGGATAAGGAGAGCGCAAGAGTTTCTAAATACGGCCCAGATATGACTGAAAATAACGATATAACTTCACAAGGCGCGACAGGCGGAGGTTAATTACTCTTTTTGAACATGCCATAATAATGAGCCGATGGTTCAAAAATTCCACCACTCCGATCATAGAAATCTTTATTTAACTCGAAAACACCATTTCTGCGCTGAAACCACGACGCCTCAGAAGCGGGATGATGTTTTACCATGGCCTCCCAATTGGTGTAGTTCATATCTCCGTTAGTCTCCATCAACCCCATGTTTATAACTGGGAAGGGAGCCAGGTGGGCAGCGAGGTTTTTATGCCAGTCAACAAGAATTGGATTCACCGTCAGGTCAGCACACATACAGGGGACATTTCGTTCGGCGGCCAGTTTTGCAAGCTTAATCGACATGCTTAAGGTTTTAGCGATCCCTTTAAGAACAAGAACATTGTATCCGAGATCTAATCGCTTTATGGCCGAGGCTTCATCGTGAGCGCTTTCATCAGCGCCTATCCTTATCCCAAGGTCAGCTACATTCTCGTCGTTCTTTTCGTTTAAAGGCTCTTCGTACAATAAGATCCTGTCAAATGCCCCAATCTTTTTTGCGTGGTCAAGGTACTTTTGAAGAGTTTTCTTTTTTTCGTACCTCGCGTTGGCATCCATTGTGTAGATCAACTTTCCATCGGCAGTGTGCGCGGTTCTGAGGTCTTTTAGAGTTTCATGGATAAGCGTAAGGCGGTCCATATCTCCCTTCAACATTTCTGATTGTGTACCGGGAAAGCCTGTTTTTACTTTAAAAACGAAATATCCCTGCTTGGCAGCGTTCCTTAAGTCCTGCATAGGCATTCCATATGGGATCTGGTACATGATTGCAATCTTTTCATTGCGGTGGGACAATGCTTGCTTGTACTGTCCCGGTATCATCGCTTCAAACGTATTGAAATTATTTTCGGCCGCATAAATAAGCCATGCCGCGTTATCGACGCTAACCAGTGCATTATAAACGAAGTTGATATTAAGATCTGCTTTCCCGGTGATCTTCTTTCCTTCAGCTATAACCGCCGGCAATATCTTATCAAATAATTCCACCGGAGTTTTAAATGAATTTTGTTTAACCAGGTCGAGAGCCTTATTGGCCAGCACATACATCAACGCGTTACCGGTTGCTTCGGAATTA
>NZ_JBBJNI010000039.1:0-19742 GCF_037719425.1 Daejeonella sp.
CTTGTTCCTGAATTCTCCAGGCCCGCCAACATTGTCGCCATATCCTAACCACGGTTCAATGCAAACAAAGTCTGCACCGGGAGCCGCCCAGATAGCCAGCGACTCAAAATGAGGGAATGAAACTGAGATAAAATTAGGCGTTTTATGGTTCTTAATCAGTACCTCTCTGGACTTCAATTTCTTAAATACCAGAGCACCGGCAGTAAATAATTCTCTATTCAGGTTTATTTTATTGCCATTTTTCGTAAGCATTTCCGTTTGGCCGTTAAAATACCCATCAGCTGAGAGCACGTGTTGCACCAGCTCTTCTTCGTGTTCAAATTCGACATAGTAATCCTCATATTTTTCCCCCTTGAAAAAAGGAATGTTAAATCCTGGATGTGCTCCAACAGAAAAGTAAATTGCTTTCTCGTCCTGGTTGATCACTTTGTAACTTATCCTTAACTCAGAGTCAAAAAGGTCATAAAGCACCTGAAAAGTGAATCTGAAAGGATAAGCTTTTCTGGTTGATTCAGAATGACCGAGCGAGAATTTAGCATGAACATCGGTGCAATCCTGCATCGTGAATTCCGAGGTTCTCGTAAATCCATGCCTTTCCATCGGATAACACTTTCCATCTACTTTGATCTCCTTATTATAACATTCTCCTACAACCGGAAACAAATTAGGTGCATGGAAAGGCCAAACTGATGGATCACCCTGCCATAGATGCTCAACTTTATTGAGCTTATTAAAAACAGAGGTAAGCTGGGCGCCCTTTGGGCTGATTTCTACTTTTAAAAATTCATTCTGAAGAGTTACCATACTAACTATTAATGACTATTAAATAACATTTTCAATTGCTTTGTTTTAACAAATGTTAGACTGTCCAATGACAAAGGCAGATTTCCCTTTTCGTAAATTTACAATAAAATAAACAGAATGAATTTTCATCAGAATATAGTTTGTTTTTTAGTGGTGATGAAGCTTGCATGAGCTTATATTCATGTCTTTTGTGAGTGCAAGCTCATGCAGGTTTCATACACGCAAATGGGTAAAACCGGAAGACCTAAATCCCAACGGGACGCTATTCGGCGGAAGCTTATTGAAATGGATAGATGAGGAAGCAGTGATCTATGCGATCGTGCAACTTGACAATCCTAAGGTAGTAACCAAACTTATTTCAGAAATCAATTTCGTAAGCTCCGCCAGACAAGGCGATATAATTGAGCTGGGGATAACTGCAACACATTTTGGTCGCACGTCGATAACATTAACCTGTGAAGTCAGGAATATGATAACCCGCAAAAGTATCCTGACGATAGACAAGCTGGTATTTGTAAATGTGGATCCGCAGGGAAACCCTCTTCCGCATGGAAAGAGTATTATAAGTTATATAAAGGATCGTTTTCCGGAAGCAGAGCAGGCTTAAAGCTTAAAGCTTTAAGCTTTAAGCTTGTTTTTTAGGCCATGGCTTTTTGCTGCGTCCATTCCGATTATTGTTTCTCGGACCCGATGGACGTCTTAGGGTTGGATTATAAGCCGGTCCTTCACCCAATTCTTCGGGAAGTGTCATCCTGGGAATCTCCTTGGATATAAGCGTTTCGATAAAAGAAAATTTGCGCTGATCTCTTTCATTAACAAAAGTGATCGCGGTTCCCTTTGTTTCTGCCCTTGCAGTTCTGCCAATGCGGTGGATATAATCCTCAGGATCAGGCGGAACGTCGAAATTAATCACCAGGCTTATTCCCGTAACATCTATTCCACGGCTTAACACATCAGTTCCGATAATAACTGGTAAGTGCCTGCTTTTGAATTCTCTAAGAATAGTCTCCCTCTGCTCCTGTTCAAGATCAGAATGGAATGCTTCAGCTTTAATGCCTTCTTTCCTAAGCGTTCTGTTTAGGTCTTTAACCGTTTCTTTTCGTGAACAGAATATCAGAACACTTTTATAATCGCCGTCTTTAAGAAGGGTGGTTATTAGTTTAACCTTTTGAGGATCATAAACCATATAAACCTGCTGTGAAATACCAGCAGCTGGCTGCGATAGAGCAATATTTATTTGTTCGGGGTTTTTAAGAATTGTATTTGCAAGGGTCCTGATCTTTGGAGGCATTGTTGCCGAAAAGAGTAAGGTTTGGCGTTCTTTCGGAAGACTGCTGATGATCCTGAGGATATCATCATAAAATCCCATATCAAGCATCCGGTCTGCTTCATCCAAAACCAGATATTGAAGGTGATCCAGTTTGATGGCGCCCGAAGCGAGTTGAGCTATTAATCTACCTGGAGTAGCAATGATAATATCTACCCCATCCAGCATCGCACGACGCTGCTGTTCGTAGATCATCCCGTCTCCACCACCATAAACGGCGATAGAGCTGATGCCTGCAAAATATGCTAAGCCTTCAACCTGCTGATCAATTTGCTGCGCCAGTTCCCTTGTAGGAGCCAGAATCAACGCTTTTGTATATTTTTTATCTGTAATGCTTATATGCTGCAATACAGGCAATAAATAAGATGCAGTTTTACCGGTACCTGTTTGGGCGCAAGCTATCAGATCTTTATGTTCTAAAATTAATGGGATTGCCTGTTGTTGGATTGGTGTGGGTTTTACATAACCCATGCTTTTAAGACCTTCAAATAGCTGAGGGTCAAAATTGAAATCACTGAATGTCAAACGATAAGAAATTAAATTAATTAATAGCGGCAAAGTTAGGTAAAACTATTGACTACTGATGAAGCTGAAAACTGAAAACGGAAAGTTGAAACTGATTTTGTAACGACACGTATCCCTAATATAGGTGTTGGTCGCTACATTCAGTTTTCAACTTTCCGCTGATTTATCAACACCTTGAAATTTCTCAACAAATAACAACCTTATCGAATATTTTCATACTTTTGAATCCCGTACAAAACGATGTTTTTATTAAGTGAAACGGCCTTTAAAGGAGTTTAAACAATAGGACATTCTTAGCAAATCCTTCAGATATCATGACTAAATACATTTTTGTTACGGGCGGCGTTACTTCGTCGTTAGGAAAAGGTATTATTTCCGCTTCTCTTGCGAAATTACTTCAGTCAAGAGGCTACCGTGTTACTATTCAGAAGTTTGACCCCTATATCAATATTGATCCGGGTACTCTGAATCCATATGAACATGGCGAATGTTATGTTACAGAGGACGGCGCGGAAACGGACCTGGATCTGGGCCATTATGAACGCTTCCTGAATGTCCCTACCTCTCAGGCAAATAACATTACTACCGGCCGTATTTATCAGAATGTTATCAACAAAGAACGTGAAGGTGCTTATTTAGGTAAGACAGTTCAGGTTGTTCCGCATATCACTGATGAGATCAAACGCAATATGCAGATCCTGGGCGCAAACGGAAATTTTGATATAGTGATCACTGAGCTTGGCGGTACGGTAGGTGATATAGAGTCATTGCCATTTATTGAAGCTGTAAGACAGTTAAGATGGGAATTAGGTTCAAGCAATTCTCTCGTTATACATTTAACACTTGTTCCGTTTTTAGCGGCAGCAGGAGAACTAAAGACAAAACCAACTCAGCACTCAGTAAAAATGCTGCTTGAGTATGGTATACAGCCAGATATTTTGGTTTGCCGTACAGAGCACCATATTCCCCAGGAGCTACGCAAAAAGATCGCGCTGTTCTGTAATGTGAATATCAATGCAGTTATAGAATCAATCGATGCATCGACTATCTACGACGTTCCTTTGCTTATGCTTAAGGAGCAATTAGACAGAACCGTACTGGGGAAATTAAAATTGCCTCTTAAAAACGATCCTGATCTGGAAAGCTGGAAAGACTTTCTGGGTCATTTAAAGAATCCGACATCAGAAGTTGTAATTGGCCTTATCGGGAAATATGTAGAGCTTCCTGACGCTTATAAATCTATCACCGAATCATTTATTCATGCTGGAGCGAAAAATGAATGTAAGGTAAGAGTGAAATGTATACACTCCGAAAGCATTAACGAGGGAAATGTTGCTGAAAAATTAAAAGGCCTCAATGGCGTTCTGGTAGCGCCGGGCTTCGGAAGCCGTGGAATTGAAGGAAAGATCACAGCTATTAAATATGTACGTGAAACCGAACTGCCCTTTTTCGGGATCTGTCTGGGTATGCAATGTGCAGTAGTCGAGTTTGGAAGAAATGTTCTTGGTCTTAAAGATGCACAGAGTTCAGAAATGGATGAAAATGCTGCCAACCCGGTGATTTCTATGATGGAAGAGCAAAAGAAAATTAAAAATAAGGGTGGAACAATGAGGCTCGGTGCATATACCTGTGACCTCAGAAAGGGAAGTAAGGCTGCCGCGATCTATGGCAAGACGCGCATCTCAGAAAGACATCGGCACCGTTATGAGTTCAATAACAAGTATTTAGACCAGTTTGAGAAAGCTGGAATGATCCCATCAGGAATAAATCCTGAAAACAATCTTGTAGAGATCATCGAGCTGAAAAATCACCCGTTTTTCGTTGGAGGACAGTTTCATCCCGAATTAAAATCAACAGTTGATAATCCTCATCCACTTTTTGTTAACTTTGTCGCCGCTTCTTTAGCACACGCAAAAAGGAAGTAAACAGACTTTTAGAAAAAGAATGGATAGAAATACATTTACGGGCCTATTTTTGATATTGATCATATTAGTAGGCTCTACTTATTTAATGCAGCCTTCTGACGAGGATATCAAACGTGAGAAGGCCAGAAACACACAGGATTCTCTTGCTCGCATTAAACAACCGGTAAAATCACCAGCTGCTGATACATTAAAAATTACTGCCGCTCCTAAAATAGATTCCACAGCAATTTTGGCCGGGCCATTCGGATCTGCCAATTCAGGGTCAACTAGCCCTGTGATTCTTGAGAACGAAAAATTAAAAGTTGAGATCAGTCCAAGAGGAGGCCGTATTTCGTCTGTTCAATTAAAAGGTTTCCAGACTTATTCGAAACAGCCTTTGATCATGTTTGGAGGCGAAGGCACCCGGTTTGGGCTTATCTTCGGCGCAGCCGGAAAAAACATCAGCACCAACGACCTATACTTTACTCCTTCCGGAGGCTCCATGTCAGTCGCTAAAGCTGATTCTGGCTCACTAACAATGCGCCTGACTTATGAAGCAGGTAAATACATCGATTATATTTATTCCCTTAAAGGTGATAGCTATAATGTAGGGCTTACAATTGCTACCAAAGGTATGCAGGATGTAGTAGCCCCGACTCAGCAGCAACTGACTTTAAATTGGGAAACTGTCCTAAAACAGAAGGAAAAGGATCTTGCAAATGAGCAACGCTATTCTTCTGCTTATTACAAGCAAGGGGACGAAAGTGTTGAAAGTCTTAGCCTTACTGAATCAGAGAAGAAAGATCTCACTGAAGCAAAAGTCAAGTGGTTCTCGTTTAAACAGCAATTCTTTTCTAACGTACTAGTAGCAAAAAACAGCTTCGATAAAGGCGAATTATCCGTTAATACAAGTCCGGATTCAAGTACTGTAAAAAGCTTTTCAGCTAATATGCAGATCCCTTTCGGGCGGCAGGACGTTACAAATTTCCCGATGGAGTTTTACTTCGGGCCAAATCAGCTTAATATTTTAGAAAGCCAGGGCTTTAATATTGAGAAGCAGGTAGATCTCGGTTATTGGCCGTTGCATTATATCAACAGGTGGATAGTACTCCCGGTATTCAATTTTCTGGAAGGTTTTGGGTGGGGTTATGGTCTGATCATCCTGGTTTTAACTATACTTCTTAAGACAGTTCTTTTACCCCTTACCTATAAATCTTACCTCTCCATGGCTAAGATGAGGGTGTTAAAGCCGGAAATGGATGAAATTAAGTCTAAGGTTGGCGATGATAATCCTACTCTCCTGCAACAGGAATATCTTAAACTGTATAAGAAGGCCGGTGTAAATCCGCTGGGTGGATGTCTGCCAATGCTGTTACAGCTGCCGATTATTATGGCTTTCTTCTTCTTTTTCCCCAATCTATTTGAGCTGAGACAACAGAGCTTTTTGTGGATGGAAGATCTGTCAACTTTCGATGCATTTTTCCAATTGGGGTTTAATCTGCCGTTTTTAGGATATCATATTAGTTTAATGTGTATCCTGATGACCATCTCGACGCTTATCTACACGTATTTTAACAATCAGGTGTCAGGTGCAACCGGCCAGATGAAATACATTGGTTATATCACCCCAATTATATTCTTCGGGGTATTGAATAGCTATCCATCAGGGCTAAACTATTACTACTTCCTTGCCAACATGTTAACCTTCGCGCAGCAATACATCATACGGATGTTTGTCAATGACGATAAGATTCATGCCCAGATCCAGGAGAATAAAAAGAAACCTGCGACCGAAAAGAAAAAGTCAGGATTCCAGCAAAGAATGGAAGACTACATGAGGCAGCAGCAACAGACTAAGGCTAAGGAGTTACCGGCTAAGGGTAGTAAGAAGAAATAGTGATCAGTAATCAGTAATCGGTAATCGGTGGTCGTCGTGTCAAGACTGATTACTGATCACTGATTACTGATTACTAACATACTCCTTCCTGGCAGTTACCGTAGTACTACTCTGATCCATGGTTTGGAATATCAGTTCTCTATCACTCAAGCTGTTGATCAGGAAAGGAAACTCTCTCTTTTGATTACCGGGCAGATCTTCGGTATAGCGGATCATCTTCCCATCCATCCTAAACTTGCCCGAAGACAATTTCTTACCTCCCCATTCTATCACCAGATTGCTGTTTTTATCAAATATAATTGCCGACGATTGAAGCTTCAGCTCACCATCGGGCAGGCTATCCTGAGGATACGCATTCTCAACTTTTACGTAATTCCACCTGCCATATAAATCTTCCGGTTCTACGCTTTTAGAACAAGATGATAGCAATAGTAGGAATATCGGGCCGGCACTTAGCAAAACTCTCATTCACGAATTTAACTACTTAGAAAAAGACTGCATAATGCATCGGACGTAAACTTATTCGATACCTGATAAAGACGACCCTAATGGGGTAATGTTAACCGCCCATCCTTCGGAGATCGCGCTTCCGTAGCCAGCCTTTGGTAACCTGGCCGTTAACATTAAAGAATACCACATAGATAAAGCCATTCTTGTCATCCATCGCGGTTAATTCGGCATTATTCCATTTTACTAGGAAGGCCGCTCTCCTGGAAGATTCATCAGGGCTATCGTGAAAATACGCTTTGCTCACTGAAAGGGTGTATTTCAGCGGCTTTTGAGATGGTTCAGGTTCATTATCGGTAGGTGGCGGGGCGGCTTCATTGTCCTGAACAGGCTGCGGATCAACCACCGGGTCCTGACCCTCATTATTAATTGTGTCTTTATTTCCATCCGCTCTCTGAACAGAATCAATCATCGATCTGATCTCTTTGTCATTATTATCATCAACCCGCCTTTCAGTCTCTTCAGCCAAGGCCGATGAATCTACTGACGCCGAGTCAACAGTGGTAATAACCTGGTTTTCCTGCTCTCCAGGTTTTCTGTTGTAGAATGAATAAGCCGTATACCCAATCAGACCAAATAACAATAGCAACAATCCGTAGAACAAAGGTTTAGATAAGCTTATTTTGTCCGGATCAGCATAAGCCATAGAACTGGCCGGCTCCTGAGAAATTTCACGGCCCTCCAGAATAAGAAGCCTGTCCATAAGTTCACTGTTCTCCTTTTCCAATTGGCTGCTCCTCTTATCAACTACCTCAGAAGTTCCTATGTCAGCTGTAAAGTTTTTAACAATAGCATCGTGTAATTCAACCCCGTTTTTGAATCTTGAAGATGGATCCTTCTCAAGGCAGCGATTAATAATTTCCAGCATCCACACAGGCACCTTCATCTCGCTCTCTTTTCTTTCTGACGACCAGTCCTTGGGTAAATGTTTCCTTCGCAATTCTAATGCATCGGGCACAGGCGCCTCAATATGAGAAAGCATCACCTTGTTGCGTGCTGTCTCCCCTTTATCATTTAAAGGGAACGGCACCCTGCCTGCAAGCAGCTCATATAATATAACTCCAAAGCCATAAACATCACTCTCAAACAGCATCTGACCCTCGCTTTGCTCCGGAGCCATAAATTCAATCGCACCAGCACGCCTGAGACTGGTCCGCCGCTCTTCATCAGACATTATTGCCAGTCCAAAATCAAGTAATACGTAATTACCTGTGTGAGCATTGAATTTGACGTTATTGCTTTTAATATCCCCGTGCTTAACTCCAATCTTGTGACAGTGGGCTAAAGCGTTGCTAAGCTGATTCGCTAATTTGACAAGCTCGTGAATACTAAAGATAGGATCATGAGGTGCCTTCAGTAGTTCCTCGATATCAGGACCCTCTATAAACTCCATTTCTATAAAAGGAAATGAACCGCTTTCTGTAAGGCCCGAGCTTAAAATCTTTACAACATTAGGATTGGGAACCTCATTTACCTTTTTTAGCTTTTCAACTTCATTGCTGAAATCCCTGTAGTTCTTGTCCTTTTTATCTTCTGTATGTATCGGGGTAGGGAGAAGCTTTACAGCGCTTATAATTTCGCCCAAACGTTTTCCTTTATAGACAGATCCCTGACCACCGGTGCGTATAGCACCCATATTCTCTAATCCTTCCGTGATGGTAAATACCTTACCCATTATTGATCAGATTCATTAGAAAGTAGCCTGAACTCAATAACTGCCGATTCACCCAGAATAACCTGATCACCTTCACGAAGTACGTGACCGATCTGCGTTGAATTTAGCTTAACTGGCGTATCATTACCAATTGACTTTATCTTAATCTTATTGTTGGGAGGAACTCCGCCCTCGTCGGCAAATATCATGAATGAGCCAATTTCTGAATTCCAGGCAATATGAGCATGCTGCCTGCTTATATATTTATTGGCCTCATTGGAACTGTCACCGGGAAATGCAATGCTGTTCATACGGAAAAAACCATCAGACCCTTGTGCCGATTTCTCCCGTCCAATTGTAACTTTATCAATTCCTGAATGGATAGTGTATTCTTCCTTTTCAGCTTCTCCGTTTAAAACGCGGATGCATGCCTTTAAGTCCTTTTGAATCAGATTTTGTCTGGTCTTAACGAACAAGCCAACAGCAAGGTCTGAAGCTCTTTTAGCCTCCGCTGGTAAAGTGTCCACAAATAGAACTTCCATAGTCCATGTTGAAGGAAGTTCAATGTCGAAATCATCGGCTATCTTTTGTACTTCTTCCTTCAGTCGTTCCGGATCTTCAACATACATTGCTGCTTCATAAACATGTTTTTCCTCATTCGTTGGAGCTGCAAATAATTGCAAACCGCGGATATTTTTGCCTTCGCCTCCTTCTAGTTTTTGAAGCTCCTCTTTGATAAATCGTAAAACGGCATCTCTGGAAGCCTTTACATCCATCTGACTATCCTGGTCTCCTTTAAATATGTCGAACATTCTGTTATATTTTCTTATTTATTTCAAAAAATAGTCTAATCATGACTTTGCATCAAATCCGGTACTTATCGTGTAACACAATCCTGTACGTCCATTTCCGAACTTTGCACGGGCATTACCAAATCCTGCATGGTTACTGACCTGGATTCTGTACAGAAACGACCAAGCTCTTTATATATTTTGCCTTTAACAATTGCGGGATGACATGCTGTGCAGCAGCCTTTACCGCGTCACTAGAGCCCTTTGTTGATTCTACTCTGACACACACCACAATGTTGCCACTGCCAGATGCCTTAGGAGCAAAAAACACGTACCATCCATCGTTAATCCTTGCGCCTTTCCATATACGTTCGGGTGTCCCTGTTTTTCCCCCTACTGCAATTCCGAGTGTAGCGGTTTTCGTTTCACTTTGCTTGATCATATAACTCTTTAGCAAAGCAGCATATTGTGGATTTGTAAGTTGTACACTCGATTTAACGGGCATTTCACTATCGCTGATCTTTAAAACATAGCGATGATCAGTAAGGTTTCCGTGATTGGATACCGCTGAGGCGAGCCTCGCTACAGCAGCGGGGGTAGCAATTAACTCACCCTGCCCCCAGGACATTCCGGAAATCCCTTTTGCACGTGTTCGTCGGATATTTGCAGGGTTATACCTTGGTCTCGTATTAAATTCGGTTTTACGCCAAAGATCCCGCCACTTATCTTCCTGTACAGCATTGTTACCATCCTTCGCATAGTAATATCCTCCTACACCTCTTAAGAACATGCCTGTCTTTAGATACAGATCCGCCATATTTTCTTGCAATTTATCTTCGTTAGCAAGCTTGATAAAATATACGTTATTGGACTTAACTATCGCCCGTTCAAGACTTATTAAACCGGTCTCATCTGGTTCAATTCCTTTAGTCCTGATCCGTTCAAAGGACGCAACCTGGTATTTTTTTTCTGCAGCACTAACCCCTAATTTATTGAACGAGGCCATAGCAGTAAGAACCTTAGCAGTTGAGCCGGGTTGTGTTGCATAGGTGAAACCCAGATCTGAAGTCGTTACCCAATTGGCTAACTTGTTCTGCTCCACCTGAGTCATTGTCATCATATCCCAATCCTTCACTACCGGAAGAGGATAGACAGCAGAAGTAAGAACATCTCCGGTTGCATCTTCCATAATAACCACGGAAACCCTGTTATCTTTAAGTGAATCATCTTTAGCAATTGAAGCCTGAATATTTGCTTGCAATGCTGCATCCAGAGTTAGAGTTACATCCCGGTTTCTTTGCTTGAATTCCTCGACCTCTTTGCTGTTGATTCCTGCCAATAAAAGTGGGGCAAGCTCGCCGTAATCCTTTTTACTAACGGTCATTTCCTTGACACCACGGGCCAGGAAACGATCTTCCTGAAAGCGTGTTGCTATGGCATTGAACTTAGTTATTGGCGTGTGAAATCCGCGAAGTTCAGCTGCATGTTCATACTCTGCAAAATATCCGTTAGTACTTCCATTGAAAATTCCAGTATTTGCATCGCCTGTCCAGAAAAACATCTGCTCTTCATATGGATAATACCGGTCAAGCCGTTTATGCATCGCAGAGTCCAGATCGTATCCCGCTGCTCCCGATGCAGACAAAAGGCGTCTTTGGCCTTTGATAAGCTCCGGTTTACTGGTAGCAAGAATACGGCCTGTACGGTCGTAAAGAGATCCGGCCTGAAGCTTATTCATCAGGATATTAATCCGTGGATTGTAACTAAACATTCTGGCTCCGCTGCGATCAGCTACAAGAGAAGGCTGAACAACCCATTTCTTGTTATTAAACAAATAAGAGCCCACATTCACCGTTAACAAGACCACACCGATAAATGCAGCCGCGAGCGCAGGCACAAGATTTCGGTCCTGTTGTCTACTGATAAAATTCATCTGAACCTCTGTACCCCTGATCCGGGACGCAGATAAGAGAAAGCCGGCAGCTATAATATTTGCAAGCAGGGATGAGCCTCCATAGCTGACCAGTGGAAGGGAAACACCGGACAAAGGCAAGGCTCCTGTTGAGCCTCCTGCTATTAACAGGAACTGCACGAACGTACTAATCCCGATCCCCGCACATAGGTAGAAGAGGAATGGAGTTCCAGTTTGCCGGCCGATCAATATTGATCGATGAAGATATATAAGAAAAAGTACAAAAATACAGACTATACCGGCTAGCCCAAACTCCTCACCAATTGCAGGAAGGATCATGTCGGTATGAGCTTCAGGGATATTCTTAGCAAAACCCTCGCCGATTCCCTGTCCGCTTATCCCGCCGCCCGACATTGCCCATATTCCATTCGCCACATGATCCCCGCCATAAACCTCGTTATTCCAGGCGTCATGCCAGATGGACTTCCGTTCCACTAAACGTTGAACCGGCCCCGGAAACAGCTTGTCTAGCTGAGGTATCTGATCGATCAGCAGGAACCCCGATATTACAACCAAAGCCATGATCGCGGACTCGCTCATCTGCTTGCGCTTGAATATCATGAATAATGCCAGCAAAACAACTGTGATAAGCGTGGCAAGCCACAAACTGTTTAAAAGCCAGATCGACAGAACATACAAAACTATCGAGGCGATCATAAACATAAAGTCACCTCTTGAAAAAGAAAAAAGAATTATAAAAGTAAAACAAATGACCATCGATGGCCCCAGATCTCCAAGTACCAGGAAAAGTAAGATCGAAATCAGGATCGCTATCAAAGCGAATGAGAAAAACGACCAGCGCTTTCTATAAGTTCTGTATTCTGAAATGAATTTTTCATTAGTTGCGAAAAAGCCGGCCAGAAAGAACATGATCCCGAATTTCACGATCTCACTAGGCTGGATCCCGAATAAATTAACTTTTACCCCGCTGCCCTCTGGCCCCGTTCCGAAAATAATAGTCAGTGTAAGAAGCCCGATTGCCATGGCTGCCCATGGCCACCCATTAGCAGCCAATCTATTGCGCCTGAACACAAACATTCGATAAAACCCTGAATCAGGATTCAGCTTTTTAACATTAATAAATAAGATGATACACAGTCCGGCAAGACCTCCCAGCAAATAGAATAATGTATCTTTTGCGAAGAAACGATCTCTCAGGGGATCCTGAAGGCTGAGTAATGTCAAAAGCGAAAACCCGCCAAAGAACATTAATACAGGAAGTATGATTTGATCAGCCTCAGGGAACTTCACAGTTAGAAGCAAATGAACAAGAAAAAATGCTCCTAAAAACCCGCCGATAATGAGCCAGAACCATCCCATAAATTCTTGCGGCGTCCTTACGATGAGGGTCTTTTCCTTTTTTAGGATATTGAAATCCCGGGTAGACAGCAGCCGTACGGTGTGAATATTCTGGGTGAAGCTTTTAGTAACATCGTCATCCAATTCCTGCACTCCCTTGGAAGTACCAAACTGAAAGCCTGGTTGAAGCGGAAGAACTTGGTACCCCTTTCCGTTAGGTAAGCCCGCGAATTGAAACTTGCCTTTCGCGTCGGTCCTCGCATAAGCAGTGAGCGATTCTAACTGTCGGCCCTTCGTACTGTCGGCTACTAAAATTTTAGTATAGCCGGTTCCTGTTTCTGTAAATCGTCGCTCAACTTCTAAAACTTCCTCGCTGTAAACACTATCCTGAGGTAAAATCATGATCAACCTTACCAGTACACCAGGAACTGGCGCTTTTGCAGGATTTATTATCTCGCCACCGATACTATGGTCGCCAGACTTGATATCAACAATAGCTGGTAAAGCGGGCGGATTGGATTTTTCCTGCCTGTATCGCAGGGAGTCGTCGCCCGTAAAGCCCAGAAGAGCCCGCGATGCTTTAACCCTCATTTTAAAGGCAACTCCGCCAACAGCATTAGCTTCCTCTGCGTTTACAAAATACTTTCGTTTGTTAAGTTCTCCTATATTGTCAATTACAGTGTTATTCTGAAGATTACCCTTCTCAACGACCGATCGTATAAGATTTATATCGTTCTTATCCTCAAAGTAGTAACCTTTTATCATCAGCGTGTTAATGCGCTCAGCCGTTTTTCCGGCGTTCAGATTGACCATGCTGCCCTCGGAGATCCTCTTAGGCACGTCCTCAAAGTCGCGCTGGAGAACCAGGTAAAGGGAGAAGAATAAAATTACGAATACGAATGCCAGCAATCCTAAAAAGAGTCGCTCAAACCTTCTGCCGCTAATTTGTGAATTCATTCCGGCCATATTACTTCTTAATTGGAACTGCCAGTGAATCGTTTCTCAAAAATATATCGGCCAGACTCCCGTTCATAAAGCTATCTGCTGGAGCAGGAAAAGAAAATTGTACCGGTACACGAACGTTACTGAATTTTACTCCTTCCATCCTGACATTCTTTGTCTGGCTTGCAATTCCAATATCAAACCCGTCAAAACTCAATCCGTTAAGTACTATACTTTTACCAGTTGCCGGAATTACAAAAGCTGGACCTCTGAATAATGAATCCCTGATAAACACAATTTTTCCTCTGGAGAGGATATAAAGTGTATCTCTATCCAGCCTGATCGATTTGGATAAAACAATAGGCTCGTTATATACTGAATCATTGAGTACCAGAGTATCTCCCGTCATGGCTCCGAATTGTTGTGACAAGCTTGTCTCAGCAACTACAGTGCTCGTGTCGATACCGGATATCTGCTCTTCAAAAGACCCTGTCTGACCTCTCATCCAAAGAAGGTAAATCGTACTTGCTAATAAGGCGATAGATAAAACTGACAAAAGCATAACGGCTGTTGTATTTGCACGTTTAGCTGGTGGGGATGTCGTCAGAACTTCTTTTTCCTGTATTATTTTTTCCGGCACAGGCTTTTCTTCAATCACTACTTTTTTTTTTGAAACATCAGACCGCGTAACCGCCTGCTGCTCTTGAAGCGGGTTGTCATTTTTAACAAGTACTGCTGTAATATTATCTTTTCCTCCGTTTGAATTTGCCGCGTCGATTAATTTCTGAGCCATATCTTCCAGAGTAGCATCACTGGTCATGAT
Organism: Daejeonella sp.; assembly: GCF_037719425.1. Lineage (GTDB taxonomy): Bacteria > Bacteroidota > Bacteroidia > Sphingobacteriales > Sphingobacteriaceae > Daejeonella. The sequence goes on from NZ_JBBJNI010000039.1 coordinate 14,446, forward strand.
ATCAGTAATATCCTGCTTAGTCACCATGTCCGTTAAGCCGTCGCTGCAAAGCAGGATCATATCACCTGGAAGGAATGGGGAACTGCCGGTCTCAAAATAATCGACATCGTTCTGAAGGCCCGTATTGAACCCCAGTGCCTTGTTTATTTCGTTCCTTTTGGGGTGGCTCATGGCGGCCTCTTCAGTAAGCCTCCCGCTATCTTCAAGAAATCCTACAAAAGACTGATCTTTCGTAACCTTTACCAATGAACCATCTCTCAATAAGTACAGCCTGGTATCGCCTACGTGGATGTAATGAAACTCATTCTTCTTTATATCAACAACTGCAAGGGTTAACACGCAGGCCATGCTATCGTGTTCCTTTACCTCAATTTTTTGCTTATATATTTTTTCATTCGCATTAACCAGCGCCTGAACCATCATGGCTGTCAGATCGCCGCCAGGATTCTCAAAATATTCAATAATACTTTCCTTTGCTAAAGCAGCTGCTATCTCTCCGCCTGAATAACCTCCTACCCCGTCAATAGCGGAAGCAAGAATATAATCGCCTCCCTTTGAGGACTGCACAATAAATGTGTCTTCATTATTACCACGCACCTTGCCGGTGTCCGTAAGTCCGTAAAAGTTATTAACCATTCTTTTTATAGGTGTTTTTTATGTCGATAAAATGCGCAAGCAACAGAAAAATGCAAACCGCCAGAAGTATGAAAGATAACAGGTGGGACATGGCCTAAGCTTTAAAAATATTTACACCAATTATTCCATTTAAGATCATCTTCGAGTTCAAAGGTAATTCAGTCCAGACAGGTGAGTTAACGTCGCTTTTTTCGATAACCTTCTCGTTGACCATTGTTTTCTCTCCAAAAGAAGCGAGGTAAAATTTCGAATCCGATTTATTATGCTTAATCGTCAAATGGGGGGTATCAACCCATTCTGAAGGTATTTTGAAAATATTGCTCTTATCACGCGTCTCATCAGACCCGGATACTATAATTTCCTCATCCGTCATGAAATATTCTACTTTATGACCGGCAAATGCTTTGTCAGGAAGTATAGTTTCGAATCGCGCCAGCGAACTATTTTCAACGTTATTAATCTTCGCATCGCCGGGGGTAAGATCATTTACGTAAGGTAATTCATAGTAGCCTTCACTATAAAAAGTAAACCCTTCAAGATTTTCCTGGTTTATATCAAAAGTTTGCGCCAAGCCTGTTTGTCGTGGAATAAACGTCACTCTAAGGCTTTCCTCTTTCTGAGTTGTTCCTGGCAAAAGCCGCCCAATGAATCCCTTGTCCCCTTTTTCATAGTCGGGGTGAGAAACAAATCTGAAGACCCATTTATTACTTGAAGGTTCAACAACCCTAAGCTCTGTACGTGACTGGGTCAGGATCTCATAAAACTTCTTCACAGTCTCTTGCACTATCAGGCCAAAGATGCCGCGTTTTGCTTCCATAAATTCCTTATAATCCTCAGGATTAAAACAAATTATGTATTCATGGTAAAAAACCACCCGGTCTGCAAACGACAGAACAGAAATCGACTCTTTGAATTTTTCAATGATGTACTTATAAACCTCGTTAGGCGTAAGAGCCTTGGGTGATGATGATGTGACACCAGTATCACTCAGGAACCAATCTTGAATTCCAATACGCTTCCAAAAGTTAGGTTCAGATTTCATGCAAATAGTGCTTTTATTGTTTGTTTTATTATAGGGTGATTGTCCTTACAACCCCAAAAATTAAAAGATGTTTTAAACACTTACACAAGAACTATACCTTACTTGAATGCCAGCTAATTAAATTATAAACATGTACTAGCCCGGCTTTTACAAATCCAGAAAATAATTCGTCAGGGACGTAAAATCATCGAATTTAAGATCAAAGTCATCGCTGGTTCCAAATCCATATGTGACTAAAGCGAAGGGAATGTTGGCAACCCTACTGTCACGGCTATCTCCATTAGTGTCGCCGATATAGACAGGGCTTTGCAGGTTGTGCTTTTCCATAAGCAGACGAATGTTATGGCTCTTAGGCATAGAGTTAATACCATGCGCCATTTCATCAACGAAGTAATCCTGCAGGTTCGCCCATTTCATAAATTCTACAATCAGTCCTTTGGGGCAGTTACTGACGATGAACAATTTATACTTAGATGCCAGATTTATTATCCCATCACGAACACCCTCGTATAGTACGCCACCATGTTTGGGTATTATCTTCGCCCGACACTGATTTATTGTCTCATAAATCTGCTCCTGTTCTTCTGTAGTCTCATCCGGAAACATATAGGGAAGAACCTTTCCCCGCTCCCATCCCATTACATGATCGAGGTCTGCTCTGGTAAATATCCGTTCAATATTTTCAAGCTTGACACCCTCATTCCATGACATTACATAGGAATCGACGGCGTCCCACAGGGTTCCATCCATATCAAATATCAAACTATCGGGTTTCTCTAACATCAATATTGTTTATTAATAATATAAGGTTAAAAAAAAAGTGCGCATACTCTGCGCACTTCCTTAATCATCTTAGGAGAATTATGTTCCTGGAATTTTAAAAGCCTGACGGGCTAATAATTGCCATTTACCACTTTCCTTTCGCCACACAAGCAGGATTTCCATATTGACGTCAATCGGGTTACCAGAATTTGTTGCCTTAGCCACAAATGTATGGCGAACAATAGCATTCTTACCCGAAGCTGTGATCTTCTGGTTGGAAGTAGTAATACTTAAGAAATCAAATATTCCATGGAGCAGGTCTTCCACAAATTCCGCTTTATTTTGAATCTTCCCACCTGAGTGGCCATAAGACAAGCCTTCTGAAGCAATATTTTCTAACAAGGCTTTGTCAGGATTCAGCATGCCCTTGTTTAATGTTTCCACAGCTGCCGCAACGGCTATTTCTTGTTTAGTCTGCGCGTTTGCGACGTTAAATGCGCAAAACAACGTAAGAATACCGAGGATTTTTTTCATATGATATTTATAAAAACGGTGTTAATTAATGAGATCGTACTACTTCTTCAGTTTCCGGCTCAACATATCCTGCCGGTGGTCTCTTATGCCAGTAGGATGCCAGTATAGATCCTGTGATATTCATCAGCGGTCCGAAAATTCCGGCCGCCAAACCCATGGTTGCTATCTTTCCAAGTGAATTTGCGATAGCGGATGCAAGTCCGCCATTTTGCATACCAACTTCGATTGCTATCGTACGGCAATCGCGTTCCGGCATTTTAAAAGCACGCGCAAACCAATACCCTAATGTATATCCAAAAAGGTTATGTGCCAGGACAACCAATAATAATACTGCGCCAATATCAAGTAAACTATCTCTGCCAGCTGCGGTGATCACTACAATTATCAGGGCGATTCCAGCCATCGAAACCAATGGCATTATATCGTTCAACCATTTTGATTTTCCACTTAGTAATTTATTAACGATCAGACCCAGGCCAATTGGAATAATGATCATTTTTGCAATATCCCACATCATTCCAAGCATATCGATTTCGATAAACTCTCCGGCAAGCAGTTTCATTAACGCTGGTGTTAGCACCGGTGCAATAAGAGTAGCAATGGAGGTAATAGTAATTGACAGCGCAAGGTTAGCTTTTGCGAGATAGGACATCACATTAGATGCCAGTCCGCTTGGAGAACATCCGATCAATACAATACCTGCCGCAATTTCCGGTGGGAAATTAGTCATTGACGCAAGCAAGTAACCCATGCCTGGCATGATCATAAATTGAGCTACGACACCTATCAAAACACCTTTGGGTGTCTTAATTACGGCTACGAAGTCTTTCGCGCTCATAGACGTTCCCATACCAAACATGATGATCTGGATAAGGGGTGTAATTGTTTTTGTCAGCTTAAAATCCCCTATGGTAAGAAAATATTGGGGATAGTATAATGCCATGGTTACAGCCGCAAAAATAACCGTCGTATACACAAATCCTTTTAAACTGTCGTAACCACGGAAGCCGAATGCCAGAGCAAGGAAAAAAGCTATCAGCAGCGGACCCGCAGCTTCAACGTTCCCCGTAAAAAACAATCCGAGGGCTATTAACAGCAATAGAGCAGCAAGCCCTAATGCAATTTTGTAAATGTTTTCTTTCAAAGTTTTAAGGTTTAGGTTTTGTATGTGATAATTTAGATTTTACCAGGTTCTCTTGCTCATCATCACATCCAGTTGCGCCCTCGTCATTTTTCCCTCATCCGGATGCTGATCCAGCCATTTTAGAAAATCGACTTTGATAGGATCAGTCCATTGACTATCTACCTGCCCTGTTGTGTAACGACCCGCTTTAATTACTTCAAATCCAAACTTGTCCTTTAATGTCACAAATTCAGCCGTAGCTACAACCTGCTCAGCAAGATGCGCCGGAACGAAAAGCACTCCAATTCTGCCGCCAATAACAAGGTCGCCAGGAAGAACCATAACTTTTCCGATACGAATAGGTGTATTTAAACCCATAAGCAGCATCTCTTCCAAAAAAGAAGGATGGAAGTCACGTACGAACGCATTAAAACCCTGAATTTCTGCAAGGCCCTGTACATCTCTGGCCGCGCCATCAAATACTACTCCGTTCCCTGACTTGGTAAAGATTGATGTTGCTAGTGTGCTTCCCATTAATGTACCTCCGGCTATTTTACCGAAGCCGTCAGCTACGTAGATGTCACCTTTACCAAGTGCATCTATTGGCCATGCATTTGTGTTGCCAATTCTGCCTTGTTTTGAGCCCCTTTCTTTGATATTCCTTTCAATATCCGGGCGGCTCGGCATAAACATAGCTGTCATTGCTCTGCCGGTTATGGGAAGATCATTTACAGTTTTCCAACCCAATTCAAACTGATTTATATAACCAAGGTTCTTCAAAACAGTCCAGGCATCATCAATGCCTATCTTTTTTGCTCTGGTGAGAAGATCATCGGCAACTTTGGGCCTGCCGTCAGGAAAACGTTCCCCTTTCCATTCAGACGTGAGATAAGTTAGCTCCTCTTTTGAAATTGTCTGCGCAGACAAATATCCGGCACATAAAAAGCAAAAGATTCCGGTAAGCAACAGTGCATTTTTTAGTCTCATATGTAAATCTTTACTTTATAAATAAACAAATAATATTTGACAAAACATCAGTTTGGCAGTATTCCAGAATAATGGCATACCGGTTTGGAATTATTTTTTATTCCTTGATTTGGCTTTACCGGGAAGGGTTAATTTCCAGATGGTCCCCTGAACATTTCCATATTCTATGATGTACAGTTCATTACCCACGAGGACAGCGTCGGTTGGGTTGTT
>NZ_JBBJNI010000039.1:19752-24361 GCF_037719425.1 Daejeonella sp.
TGAAGGTATCAGCAATTCGTGTTGTCTTTACAAAATAATTATCAGTCAGAGGATTAAAAGTCATCTGAAGATGTAAAAGATCCCTCCCCTGTTCTGTAAAAGGCTTCATCATGCTCGACCGAGTACCCAGGGTATTTCTCAACACGAATCCGGTTCCCTTAAAATCGCCTGATAAAGCATTTTGCCTGTCAAATACTAATCCGAGCGGTGAGCTATGCGGCGTAAATGTGCTTGTGGTAACGCCCGTTCTATCGCCGTCCATAATCTTTCCTGTATGACCACGATATTCATTTGCGTCCGGACCAACATTCTGCACGCCTGGTGTAAACTTCACCCCTTCAGGAATTTTCGGAAACTCCGGGTCATTACGGAAATATTTTACCGCCCACGCGTGTGCACTTCGCGGTATAAAAGGATCCGTATCAGGGTTCGGTTGCCAGTCAGGGTATTGCTGTGGATTTTCGATTCCGCTCATCACCCAGGGAAATCCATAATGATGGCCTTGCCTGACCCAGAACATATCATCATTGTGGTCATAATCAGAAGAATTAACCACCGCAAAAAGGTTATTTGATGCATCAAATGCAATATCAAAAGCATTTCTTATCCCTTCGGCATAAATGAAACCATCTGATTTAAGCTTAGCGAGATCATTTTGCAGCTCCAGGTCTTTAGCATCTGCAGGAATCCGGAATATTTTCGATGTTAAGGCATTATCACGTGCGTTAGGGTACGCTCCCCTGTTATCCTGAATCTCTCCATGATCTGTCCGCGCTCCCGTATTAGCGTAAATATATTTGCCATCCGGGCTCACTTCAAGAGCGTTCCATCCATGGTCAAAAGTTGTAGCATTCGTCCCGTACTCAACAGTATTGAACACAACGGTCAATTCTGGTTTGCCCGATGGTTTAACATTAAAACGCACCATCCGGCCCTTGGTTCCTTTGCCATTATTCACGCTAATATTCCCGCATAAATAAAGATTATCACCTGAAAATATCGCGCCCTGCAAACGGGTAATGCCGTGATCAGCAGCAGAAAGTATTTGTTCTGATGCTGGGGTTCCGGTAGAAGTATTAACCCGAAATACGCCACCCTCGATACTCGTGTAGTAAAACGCACCAGTTGCGGGCTGGACGAGCAACCGCACAGCCTTAGGCCCGATGGTCATGTACCGTTCAATTTTAATGTCGGTTCTTAAGGCGACTGGGGTCGTGTCTAGAGGCCCCGGCCGGGGCTCCGATGTTGTGGATGGAGGAGTTTTTTTTTGCTGTGATAATCCAACGAGTGGGCTTAAAACGATTGTTGCCAGTGATAAAACACTAAACTTAAAGGAGTGCATTACGGGACAATGAATTATTTCTGTTTTCCAAATTCCTTCAGGTAAGCGATCAACTGCCACCTTTGTTCTTCTTTTAAAATTTCTTTAAACGGAGGCATGTTTCCTTTACCGTTCGATAACTTCCAAAAGATAGTCCCATCCTTCTGTTTTGAAAATTTCGGATCGTGAAAATTCGCGGGTTTTACACCCATCGCGCCACCGGCCGCTCCATCGCCGTACCCTGTCTCGCCATGACATGCAAAACAATATAGATTATATATCTCTTCCCCTTTAGCGATAATTTCAGGCGATGTACCTATTGGGTTCTTGATAGTATCGGCCCATGCCGGAGCAACAAAAGGTTCTTGTTTAACTGTATCTCTTGATACACCAGCTTGTGAACTTCCCGATTGGGAATTGTAGTTTGTTGAAGATGATAATATGAAAATAGCTATCCCACTTAACATTAAAACCCCGTAAAATCTTATCTTTTTCATGATTAGTCTGTAAACTGTTTGTGTGGAATAAGTGCGCTATTGGCAGGCCTCATAGCCATTGTCGTACGTAAATGTTTGTTCCCAATTATCTGGGATGAACTTATATATTTAAACAAATTTTACGCCATAGTGATTGATGCATTATAGCCATAACTTTTAATTATTGCCCGATGTCCCTCAGAGAATTGTTAGAGTATTAGATATAGGCTATGCAATCCATCTCAACAAGAGAATCTCCCGGAACACCTCCTTTAGCAACAGCTATTGTAGAACGAACAGGAGGTTTTGCTCCAAAACGGCCTTTATAAACATCGTTCATTCCTTTGTAGTCAGCAATATCGTTAAGATATACCGTTACTTTCAACACTTTTTTCATAGAAGACCCCGCCCGAACCAATTCTTTTTCAAGTTCTTTAAGTACAATCTCTGTATGAGACTTAATATCAAATGGATCGGTATGAGCACCTTTACCTGCAATGTATACCAAACCATTGTGTATTGTATGTCCGGCAAATAGTGGCTGAGCTTTATATTCAGTAATATTACCTGCTACTTTCTCCGGAGTCACTTCAAGGACTCTAGCATTAGCAACAGCCGCCAGGCCTGTTACTCCTACTGCAGAGGCAAACAGTTTCTTTAATATTGATCTTCTTTCTGTTTTCATTTTATTATTCCTATTGTTTAATGTGATTATTTCTTCCTTTGCATACGCCATTCACGCCCCGGCTTATCTACCCGGAAGCTCTCAAGATTTCCTTGATCCTGCAGGGTGACATACATTGTACGCCCATCGGTACCACCGAAAGCAACATTACTTGGAAGCTTACCAATAAGGGTTACTTCCTTAAGGACTTTGCCAGCTGGTGAAAGCTTAACAACCGTTCCTTTGCCATGTCTGGATATATACAAGTTCCCGTCAATGTCGCATCTCATACCATCCATCCCGAAGTCCGGGAATTCGTGAAACAGGCGCTTATTACTCACATTTCCATCCTTAGAAAGATCATAGACCCAAACCTTGCGCTGAACCGACTCATTAACATACAGCAATTTGTCATCGGGACTGACTTCAATACCGTTTGCTGTACCCATGGTGTCGAGCAGTTTGGACTGGCCATTCGAATCTATTCTCCAGATACGCCCCGCACTTCCCTTCCAGTTTGGATCACTCGCATAAAATCGATCCTTACTATCAATGGCAATATCATTTGGCTGGCTCATCTTTGGATTGTGAGCAAAAACGCTTACTTCTTTAGTAAGCATGTTTACCTTTAGAATATTGTGCTTTGTATAATCGGCGATGAACATTTCGCCTTTGCTATTAAAACGAATTCCGTTTCCTATACTTCCTACGGGTAACGAAACGAACAGGCTGGCGTCACCTCCCGGTGTTATCTGACCAATAGTCCCCTGCTTCCCAAAATTAACCGCATATATAGTACCAGAGGCACTCACAGCAGGCCCCTCAACTCCGCTGGGGAAACTTTTTAAGGGCGTAAAAGTGGAGGATTTAAAAAGTTCTGACTTGGAGCTTTGCGCCTGGCAGGCTAGAAAACCTGATGACAAACAAAGTGTCAAAGCTGCAGTTTTGGTTGAGAACTTAAAGCGTATAATATCAATAGTTTTCAAAGTATCGGGGAGTTAAATATGAACAATGACACGGGCAATAACGCGCCCCAGTTAAATATATTACATGCAATATATGACTCTTCGAGTTCGTGGGCAATTACATAGTAATTATGTTACATTTTTAAGGTAATTAAAGTGAAAATGATATTTTTCACAATATCCCGGAACCGGGCACTGATATCAAAAAACAATGTCTTAAAAAAGCTACTGTTCTTCCTTTTTGTTTAAGTTATAGGCCTGTATTGCCGATCCGAAAACGAGTGATCCAACTATTATAATTAATCCAATACTTATTGCGAGTGCCATATTTATTTGATTTTCTTAATTAACGTATAAATATACCTGTTATGATAATAAATAACAATACCTGTACCCAAAATTATCATAAACCCTGCATTTCTAAACAGGTATTCAATATAGTTTAGGTTTTCTTTAAAAAGCAAATTAAGTTCGCCGCTACCCAGAGCTATGAAAACAACGACATACCACCGCAAGATTTCCGTTGCATATTTGATTTGTTCTTTGAGACGCTCAATCGATATCTCTCCTTTCCGGATATCGTTACCATATTTCATAAAGAAATATAGGGAGAATTAATCGGCCAATCACCCCTTCTACCGGATACTCGTTTATCTGCGCGAACTAACTATTTCAACGACAAAATATACCGTACCATCGCCTTCGCATCTTCATCCGACAGCGCAGGATGCGGAGACATTGGAATAGCTCCCCAAACCCCACTGCCACCCTTTTTAATCTTATCAACAAGCTGGTTCACAGTAGCAGCATTATTTGCATATTTTGCAGCCACATCTTTATAAGACGGGCCCAGAAGTTTTACGTCAACTTTATGGCAGGCCAGGCAATCAGATCTGGATATAAGCGCCTCCCCTTTTTTAATGTCCGCACTATCATCAGCTGCAGCTGGCTTAGTCGCAGCTGGTTTAGTCGCGGCAACAGGGGCTGTAGCGGGAGTCTTCACAGCAGGCACAGGCTTCGCGCCAGGAGTAACCGTCACAACCGTATCTACACCGGGAGCAGGCGCCAGGACGGGCGTGGCAGGCGCTACGGCTGGAGCAGCAGATGTAGATGCGGGCGCAAACCCATCATTACTATTGTAGGCGCTACCTGAGGCAGTCGAATCGGCTGTAGTGGACGCTAT
>NZ_JBBJNI010000039.1:24371-27205 GCF_037719425.1 Daejeonella sp.
TGATTAGAATGCAATTCTATAAAAAAAAACAGATAATACATCATCGGGTTTGCGATAACATAAAAAAAGCCCCCTATTGAATCGGGGACCTTTCAAATTAGACGAGTTTTATACTTATTTAGCCCAGTACAGCGGTTGTGATCGTATCGAGGTACCAAAGCTTTGTTCTTAGTTTTAGCATAAGAGAAATAAATCCTCTGAGTCGCATTATTAATGCTTACGGCCAAACTATTGATATAGTATTCTCCAAAATGAAAAAATCTTTGATGTATGCACCAGTAATATTCGGGATATTGGGCTCCCCACAATCATTGATCTGGGTTGGAATTATAACTCAATTTAATTCGGCACCATAATCTGTTTGCACATCTTGTTTAATTAATCTTATTGAATACAAATTCACCAATCTTAGCGCCTTCTTTAGAACCTTCGTCCATTGCTTCACGATAATGTATCCCGCCATACAAACGACTGACTGCTGCTTCCTGAGCAGCCTGTTTTACGCTTGCAAATTTTCTATCAGGCCAGCCCCAGCGTCTTTCTGTTGAATCGGTAAACGCAGTATTTTTTCCGAAGATACTTGTTAAAACCGTTGCAGACGCACTTGATATAATAGAATGTCCGCTGGTATATTCAGGAAATGGCGGCGTTTGAAGATAGGGTCTCCAGTTGTCATCGATATATAAATTGATATACGTTTCAGGCCGGAGTAGTGAGTATACAAATTTCGTATTCCAGCATGCTATAAAAGAGTCCATAATAGCAAACGAAACACCTGTATAACTGAACACCGTTTTAGCGAAATCTGCCTTCTGATTATTGCACACGATCCCGGTTATCCCCATCCAGTGTCCCCCAGGCGTCATTGCTTTAGTTGCAAACATAACGTGTCCCGATATATTCATCTTAAAGCCGTTGCAATCCCAAAAATCAGCTATGGCTTTTTGTTCCTCGCTTAATTCTGATCCTGTTTTGTACACTTCCATAGCAAGACTATAAAACTTGCTGTCCTTATCCTTACTGAACTCAGAAGGAGGAATTGGCAGGAACTGGCTTGCAGAATCTATTAAAACAGGACGAAGTTTCATCCAGTTTGGCTCTACAGCGGGCATGTATGCCGGGGGCGTTGGCACCCATCTGCTTTCACTATTATTAACCGTATACTTTACCGCAGAACGCATTTGTTTGTAATTGTCCTTTTTACTCCAGTCTATAACAGCCTTACCGGCTTCGTTTGCATAATTCTGAGAATTTTCTATCATCTCAGCCGGCATGCCTTTCGCCTTGGCTAACCCGATAAATCCATCTATTATTTTTTGAGTGGAATCTTTTGAAAAAGTCAGCTCCTGGCCGACATACATGAAAGCCAATAACGAAGCAAGTTCAATATTGACGGGCTTTTCCGGTTTTAAAAGTTTGTGTAACCCGGTTAATTTTCCACTGAGCGATTTGTATTTCGCAGACTTCGAAGCCATCACTTCATAGGCTGCAAGATTACTATAAGCATAGATCCTACTAGCAACCGGTGGGGAGAAAATATCATGCGTAATAACGTCAGTTAAGGCTCCTACTGTTTTCGAATACAAAACAGGGTCGCGAAAAACAGTCGTATATTCATTCCTGGGTGTACAGGCATTAACCAACAACCCAATAAATACAATAAAAAAGATCTTATTCATTTAATTATATGCTTTACTTTGAAGCCTTTATGTTTAACGTCTATGCTAATAACTGATTGTCCTGGCGGGAGAATTATTTATTCCTAAAATCAACTGGCCGCTCGCATTTTTGCTTGACCGGGCAACCTGAAGGCTCCGGACGTCGCCGCGAATTTTCAACCCGCTTTTCCATTGAGGTACATAGTTAAAATTCCCTTTTCCATTTCCTGTCAATAATGTACCACTACTGGATGTAAACTGCCCGAATTTAATCCTTGTCCAAGAATTATTACCCGCAAATACCAGGTCTTTTTTACCATCACGATTTGCGTCCAGGGATGCAATTGCATAAACAGGAGCATATTGAGCTTCAACAGGAAGTTTTTTTAAAGCAAATCCTTTCCCGGTGTTCTCCAGATAAACAGTTTCCAAAGTTTCAGCTTTCAGCGCCTTAACATCCTTTAACTGGTCGGGAGTAAATAAGTCGCCGATCGTTGCAGTGGAATATTTATGATATTCAAGGAACTTCTTCTTCAGGCCTGGCAGCTGATCCATCAGGTCATCCCGGGATGCGGCAGGATAAGAAACTCCGTTGATATAATAACAAAAGATAGGGTCAATTGAACCGTTCTCATCAAAATCTTTATAATATAGCTGCAAGGGTTCTTTTTCATTTGCCTTAAATTGAGCATTTAGTCCCAGGTTTCCAATCACCATATCCTTATCACCGTCTCCATCCATATCATCGGCATAGATTCTGTTCCACCAGCCGGTTGACGGAAATTTAATGTAAGTTGAAGTAGCATCTACTAGTTTTCCATTCTGATTTAAAAAAACTTTTACAGGCATCCACTCTCCCACTATCACCAGATCTTCCCGTTTATCCCGGTTAAGATCGATCCACAATGCATCTGTCACCATCCCTATGTTTTTAACCCCCGGTGCGATCTTATTTGTTGCATCTGAGAAATTACCTTTGCCATCATTAATCAGAATCTTGCTTTCCGGTGTAGTCGGATACATGCCCGGGACGAGACGTCCGCCAACGAAGACATCGAAATCGCCGTCTGCATCAATATCAGCCGACCTTACGCTTCCGGTGCTGATCAGAATTTTCGGCAGACTTCCCGTATTCTTTGAAAAGTTTCCGTTGCCGTCATTCAGATAGATCCTATC
>NZ_JBBJNI010000039.1:27215-29752 GCF_037719425.1 Daejeonella sp.
AAATTCATATCCGCCGCTCCCTACGTAAAGATCCAAATCCGAATCGCCGTCTACGTCTAAAAATTCAGCAGCTGTATCTTCATGCGAGGCGTCAGCTTTAAAAGCTACAGAAGGTTTCAACGAAAATCCCCGGTTGGAAGTTTGTAAATAAATAGCTCCCGGTTGCCCGGCTGCGCCGCCAATAAAAAGGTCCTCCCGTCCATCGCGGTTCAAATCTGCCTTTGCCATACATGGCCCTTGCCTGGATAAATAGTTAGGCAACAGAGTTTGAACAGTGAAATCATTAAACTGGTTTTCAACATGTTTAAAGTCCAGAGAGTTGGTATTTGCAAAATATGGTTTTGTCACAGGGATCGGCATAAATTTCTCACCCGGCAGAGCATTATTCAGGTCCAATGTTACTGTTTGATTTATTTTAAGTTTCTTGATTTTTTGAATTTTGTCATTAGGCCAAACCACCAATACCGAGTCGATAATGGTGCTTTTTCCCAAACCGAAATTTAAGACCGGGTCCACAGAAGATTGAAAACCGCGCACAGGCACCTGTTCCTGAAAGTATTTTTTGTCTTTGCAGTATACGATAACTTTAGACCCGATACCATATGAGTTTTTGCCATCACCCTTTAACTTGATCTTTACGTAATTATTCTTTTCTATGGTCTCGCTATTATTTTTATAGACACCGGCAAAATCATTGGTATTACTCACAATCAGATCCATATCGCCATCGTTGTCCAGATCAGCATAAGCCGCACCGGCGGATATCCCCTTTTTCTCTAATCCCCATTCAATATTTTTATTCGTAAACCGGTCGCCTCCTGCATTCTGAAAAATATAATTAGGCATTACGATCGTAGGCATTTTTGCAATAAATTCCGTCACCACTACTTCCTTCCCTTCCTGGCGTGCGCGAATAGTCTGATCCATGGTATATTTAAGGAAGTCCATATCTGTATAATCCTTTACATAACCATTAGTAACGAAAAGATCTTTGTTACCATCATTATCATAATCTGAAAACAGCGCTGCCCAGCTCCAGTCTGTATTAGATATACCACTTAATTGTCCGATCTCGGAAAATGTACCGTCACCATTATTTTTTTGCAGCATATTGCGGCTAAACTGGAAATAAAAACCCCGCTGGAAAAGAAATTGCATTTTATCAAAGTTCTCAGCGCCGGAATGCATTTTCTGAGTTTTATTATCCTCAGGAAGCATGTCCAGGGTAACAAGGTCAGGTAAAGCATCATTATTATAATCCGCCATGTCAGATCCCATGGAATACATAGAAATTTGACTCATACTTTCCGACAGTTTGTCGGTAAATGTTCCATTACCATTATTTATAAACAGGTAATCAGGTTCATTGAAATCATTAGATACGTAAACATCAGGCCAGCTATCGTTGTTGATATCTGATATTGCAAGGCCTAAACCGAAAGTTAGAACGTTAGATGTGATACCCGCTTTAGCGCTGATATCTCTATAGTATCCATTATCGTTTTGATAAAGTTTATTTGCAAAATCAGGATTTTGCTTTTTTCTTAGCTGCACATTCTCCTGCACACCAGTTGTGTATTGCTGTAAGGAATGATTTATAAGGAACATATCCAAATCCCCGTCCTTGTCATAGTCAAAAAAAGAAGCCTGGGTAGAATATCCTCTATCAGCAAGGCCATACTCCTCTGCCTTTTCCGTAAATGATAAATCACCGTTATTAATGAACAATAGGTTCTTCCTTCGTGCAGGGTCAATATCTGCAGAGCGGCAAATATAAATGTCCAGGTATCCATCGCCATTAATATCTACCATCGTGGCACCAGTACACCATCCCTGCATGCTGGCAATACCACTCTTCTCAGTTATATTTTGAAATTCAAAATTTCCTTTATTCAAGTAAAGGCGGTTCTTAACCATGTTACCCGTAAAAAACAGATCCTGAAGGCCATCATTATTAATATCACCAACCGAAACACCCGCACCATTATAGAAGTAAGAATAATTCATCACATTCATGTCATCACTCTCACGAAGCATGTTTCTGTAATCTATCCCTGTCTCACCTTTATCCATTAAAGTAAACAGTTTGTTGCTTTTATTGGTACATCCGTTCAATACCAGACTCAAAAGAGTGGCAGCAAAGATTTTTTTTAACATGTTATTGTGTTTTACCTGGCACGGATTCTTGAAATATTGTCTTTTAATCCTTTTAGCTTTTTGTTAACAAAGATGAAAACCATTCAGATTAATAAAACTAAGCTATAAGTTTAGAGTGAATACCTTATTTATTCTAAACTATCACGTATTAGCAGTGAATCATTAAATATAAAAAAATACACTTAATTAAGTTTACGTTAGAAAAGAATATATTCTGTATCGTTTACTACTCAGGAAAAGAATCTGAATGATCAGGTGAGCCGTATGAATGGTAAAGAAACCAGATTCTAAAAAGATATTCCGAAAAGGGGCGAGAATAGAAATATGAGCAATAAAAAAGGTCTTCCTGACTTAAATCAGGAAGACCTCCTCCATTAAAA
>NZ_JBBJNI010000191.1:0-6658 GCF_037719425.1 Daejeonella sp.
CTCAAAATATACTCCGGGACGAAGAAATAGTATTTTTGCTCGCTTCAAATGAAAGTATTGAAGAAATTGACGGGTTTCGTATCAAGCATGATTATAAATTCGATTATACAAGAATAGAAAACAGTGAGGACCTGGATATTCAGGCCCTGCCAACCACCTTTATCTTTAGTCCCGAAGGTAACCTGGCTTTTTCAGAACCCGGTGGAAGAAAATGGGACGATGCTGGAAATATTAAGTTGATCCGTGAAATTATAAAAACGAAATGATTAGACAGTTCATTGCTTTGATAGTCTCCATGTTCTTTTTGGCGTGTAATAATCCGGAAGAGAAAATAAGTGTGGAAAAAGATAGTTTAAAAAGTCTCGCTTCTCCAGCCGATTCTCTGAGTGCGGAACCTTACCTCTTTACGGGCAAAAATGGATCTGTTTATCTTTCATGGATCGAAAAAGTAAAGGAAACAAGTTCACTGAAATTCTCGCTCTTAAACAAAGATCAGTGGTCAAAACCAACCGTGATTGCTTCGGGAAACAACTGGTTTGTTAACTGGGCTGATTATCCGATGTTGGCTTCGGATAGTGAAGGAAATATGATAGCTCACATCCTGGAAAAAAGTGAATACGGTACTTATACTTATGATATTAAGCTCCTTACTTCATCTGACAAAGGGCTAAACTGGAACCCCTCCCGGATTCTTCATGATGATGGTAAGAAAGCAGAACACGGATTTGTATCAATGCTACCCCATGGGGAAAATTATTTTGTTTCCTGGCTCGATGGCAGAAATACGGCTATGGAAGGTAATACAGGACACGGCGGTGAACATCATGGAGCAATGTCGCTACGTGCGGCGGCTGTTAATAAAACAGGCATAAAATCCGAAGAATGGGAATTGGATAATAGAGTATGTGATTGCTGCCAGACAAGTGCCGCATTAACAGCAAATGGGCCTGTCGTAATTTACCGCGACCGCTCGGAAGATGAGATCCGGGATGTCTCTATTGTTAGGCTGGTAAATGGTCAATGGACACAACCCAAACCTATATTCTCTGATAACTGGAAAATTTCGGGATGCCCCGTCAACGGGCCAAGGGCAGATGCAATTGGAAATAGTTTAGCGATAGCCTGGTTTTCGTCCCCGGATAAAACTGGAAGAGTTCAGGTTGTTTTCTCAGATGACGGTGGCGCTACATTTAATACCCCGATCAAGATTAATGAATCGGAAACGATTGGCCGGGTAGATCTCATTATGCTGAATGAAAGTAGTGCCATGGTAAGCTGGATGGAAGGCTCTGACATAAAGGCAACAAGAGTATATAGTGATGGTAAAAAGGATGTCTCAATGGTTATTGCATCCTCATCGGAATCGAGATCTGGCGGGTTTCCGCAAATGACAAAATCAGGCAATCGGGTTATTTTTGCATGGTCCGACACGAAAGAAAAAACGATTAAGACTGCAAGTCTGATATTAAATTAATAGAATTTTTGTTTACCCAGAACTTCTAAATGTCCCCGTCATTTACAAAACCCATAACTTTTTATTTTCGGCATTAATTAATAGTTCGTCCACCCGTGTTCTGAACATAAAAAATCAAAACAAAAGCATTGACGAATTGTCTCTTCTTTAGACTGCTTGAATAAGTATAAAATTTCAATACAGCCTCTTAGCCTTCCTTTATATTGTTTAATCAATACTAAATCTTTAACCATGAAAACGAACAGCTTGATGATTGCTGCATTCACTCTAACACTAAGTCTCTCCGCATGTCAAAATAATGCGTCTAAGACTGAAACGGATCATTCTTCTATGGATAGTAATGATATGGACATGGGTTCAATGCCCATGAATTCTGGTATGCAGTCTGGAATGGACAAGATGATGAATGATATGCATAAAATGGAAATGACTGGAAATATAGATAATGATTATGCGATGATGATGAAATGCCATCATCAGGCCGCAGTTGATATGGCTCAGGTAGAACTTGAATCCGGGAAAGATGATGAATTAAAAAAAATGGCTCAAAATATCATAGACGCTCAAAAATCTGAAATTAGTGCGTTACAGTCTTTTCTTGATAATCATAAGAATCCCGAAAAAAATTATGATCCTGTAGCGGAAAAAAAGGGATTTGCTAAAGTCATGGATCAGAATATGACGATGATGATGGATATGCCTAAAATGGATGGGGATGCTTCAACAGATAAACACTTTGTACAGATGATGATTCCTCACCACAAGGGAGCTATTATGATGGCGGATGGATTTGTTCAATTTGGAAAGGATCCGGGATTAATTTCTATGGCCAGGAAAATAATAGCAGATCAGAAAATGGAAATTGAGCAGTTTAAAAAATGGAGCGAATAACAACTAACAGATCTTAATCAGTAAATTATGTCACATCAAAAATTTCAGGACTGCATTGATGCTTGTGTTGCATGTGCGGTAGCCTGTAGCCATTGCGCTACAGAATGTTTAAAAGAGGAAGATGTTAAGATGATGGCCCGGTGCATTCAACTGGATCTGGAATGTGCTGCTCTATGCCGTGCAGCAGCAGAAGTAATGAGCTTGGGTAGTGAATACAGCGCCCACCTTTGCAGAATATGTGCAGATGCGTGTAATGCCTGTGCTGAAGAATGCGAAAAACATGCTGAAATGGGTATGGAGCATTGCAGGGAATGCGCGGAAGCATGTCGTGCATGCGCAGCCGCGTGCGAACAAATAGCAACAGCGGTATAGTTTGTTCTAATAATGGTGTCTAACCAGCATTTAGCTTTAGTCAACTGGAGAATCCACAGTTGCGCTGTTAAATTCCTTTGTGCAACAGAATACATTGATTTGGCCTTCTCAAAAATTGACACCTTAATGTAATAAATCAACTTGAACGCTTAAAAGATCGATAAATCATACGCAACATGTTTTGAGAACTAAAATTTTTACGATATTTGTAACTCATTTAAAATGAAAAAGTTAGTCCTAACCATATTAACAATATTCTACCTGGGTGTATCATCCGGTGCGACTGTACATTTCCATTATTGTATGGGTCAGCTTATTGAATGGGGGCTATCTGACACCAATCCTGATCAATGCAGTTCTTGCGGCCGACCGGAATCAGAAACCGAAAAATGTTGTAAAGACCAGAGTCAACAGTTTAAAGTTGAGAAGTCTCAAAAAGCAGCACCAAGTGCTTACGAGTTTAATCTACCTGAGCTGGATCTCTCCTTAACTTCTTTTATTGAAACACAGCACATGTTTTCATCCTCCCTTAGAGAGGAGAATTACCTTAGCATCCAACCCCCACGAACGCAGTCCATCCCTGCCTTCATCCGCAATCGTAACTTCCGTATTTGATTTTATTTCCTTTCAGGCCATTTTCTATTGCTGAAAAGGCTTATAGCCCTCTACCTCAATCTCACCTTTCTTTAACTCTGCCTGCCATCTATTATAATGGCTCAGTATTATTTGTTGGCTCCGAGATTGGCTATTAATGATAAATCAATATAAAAAACTTACCCATCGTAGCCTGCCTACCGCAGGCAGGCAATCTCAACTTATGATTGAAAGGCTAATATCATTTTCATTAAGGAACCGTTTTCTTGTATTGCTTTTTGCAAGCAGCATATTCATTTGGGGAATCTATGCTGTTAAAACATCTAAAATAGATGCTATACCTGATCTTTCAGAAAACCAGGTGATTGTATTTACCGAATGGATGGGCCGCAGTCCTCAGATCATAGAGGATCAGGTGACCTACCCTCTGGTTACTAATCTGCAGGGTATTGCTAAAGTAAAGTATGTTCGGGCTAACTCCATGTTTGGAATGAGCTTTATCTATATCATATTTGAAGATGATGCAGATGTATACTGGGCCCGCTCACGGGTGCTTGAACGTTTGAGTTCGATTGGTAAAAATCTGCCGGAAGGCGTAGTGCCCACAATGGGTCCGGATGGAACGGGGATCGGGCATGTATTATGGTATACCCTTCATGCGCCCGGAATGGATCTGGGAGAACAGCGGGCAGTACAAGACTGGTATGTCAAATTCGCATTGCAGAATGTTGCTGGAGTAAGTGAAATAGCTTCCTTCGGGGGCTTTCAAAAACAATATCAGATCAATATAGATCCAAATAAGCTTAATTACTATAAACTTTCGTTAGGCGATATCATCCGAACAGTAAATGCAAATAATAATGAGGCAGGCGGGCGAAAGTTTGAGATGAGCGGCATTGGTTATATCATTAAAACTACAGGTTACCTTAACTCCATCACTGAGATAGAAAATCTTTCTGTTCGCACTCAAAACTCTATTCCGATAAAAATAAGGGATATAGCCACCGTACAAATGGCGGGCGAAAGCAGGCTTGGAATCATGGACTATAATGGCGCAGGTGAGGCCGTTGGTGGAATTGTTGTATTGCGTTATGGCGAAAATGCCGATGAAGTTATCCGTCGTGTAAAGTCAAAGATGATTGAGGTAGCAAAGGGAATGCCCGAGGGAATGGAATTTAATATTGTTTACGATCGGGGGAAGCTGATTGAAGAGTCAATCTCGTCCATTAAAACCACGCTAATCGAAGAAATGATTGTAGTTTCTCTTATTGTCATCCTATTCCTGCTGCACTGGAGAAGTGCCATCAGTATCATCATTCAAATTCCAATCACGATCGCTACAAGCTTTATTATTCTGAATGCTTTTGATATTTCATCTAACATCATGTCATTAACCGGCATTGCCCTGGCTATTGGAGTAATCGTAGATAATGGGATCATAATGGCTGAGAATGCTTATAAAAACCTTGCCTTACGGCAAGCTGAACTTACCCAACTAAGAAATGGAGGACCGTCCCATGTGGAATAAAATAAAAAATCTCTGGGTAAAAAAAGTCAAATCAGAAGATTATGTCCGTCTGTCCGATGAAGAAAGATTAAGCATTATCGAAAGAGCCTGCCAGCAGGTTTCAAGAGGTGTTTTTTACTCGACGGTAATTATTATCGCCTCATTTCTGCCCGTTTTTC
The DNA here is from genome assembly GCF_037719425.1 of Daejeonella sp. Classification (GTDB taxonomy): domain Bacteria; phylum Bacteroidota; class Bacteroidia; order Sphingobacteriales; family Sphingobacteriaceae; genus Daejeonella. The sequence continues at coordinate 5,018 of NZ_JBBJNI010000191.1, forward strand.
TATTAACCGGACAGGAGGGGAAACTTTTCCATCCCCTTGCATATACCAAAACTTTCATCCTGATTATAGATGCGATTCTGGTGGTAACACTTGCACCAGTCCTGATTTCTTTTTTTATGAAGGGAAGGTTTCGTTCCGAACATGAAAACCCAATTAACAGGCGATTAGAAAAGATATACGAGCCTATTATCAGGTCTTGCATGAAACATCGGAAAACCACCCTCGGAATCAACATCCTGGCACTCCTCATCAGTATTCCTTTAGTATTCAGTCTTGGCCGCGAATTTATGCCTCCCCTGGATGAACGATCTATACTTTTTATGCCAATTACTTTGCCTGATGTGTCCAATGCTGAAATCAAGAGGATATTACAGGTTCAGGATAAGATCATTAAATCAACCCCTGAAGTTGATCATGTTTTGGGTAAGGCCGGCAGGGCGAATACAGCTACTGATAATTCGCCGATTAATATGATCGAAACGATCATTTCTCTTAAGCCTAAAAGTGAATGGCGTCCCGGGATGACCAAGCAGGATATTATTACGGAACTGGACGCAAAGCTTCAAATCCCGGGAGTTGTAAATGGCTGGACGCAGCCGATCATTAACCGAATCAACATGCTTTCGACGGGTATTCGTACAGATGTAGGGGTAAAAGTTTATGGGCAGGATCTGAAACAAATTGACCTGGTATCCAGGAAGGTTCAATCATTACTCCAGAATATAAATGGAGTGAAAGATTTGTATGTTGAGCCTGTTACCGGAGCTAAATACCTGGAGATTAATATCAAAAGAAATCAACTGGAGCGCTACGGACTTTCTGTTGATGATATAAATGCCACGGTTGAAACCGCTATTGGTGGTACACCATTTGCGACGACCATTGAAGGCAGGAAGCGCTTCAGTATACATTTACGCCTGGGACAGGATTTCAGGAACAGTTTGGACAAGCTAAAGCGGATCCCGCTTATTTCGCCTGATGCAGGAACTATTCCCCTTTCTGCGGTTACAGATATCCGTTTCGTAGACGGTCCGCCAATGATCACCTCCGAGAATGCGCTTCTTCGCGGTGCCGTTATGTTCAATGTCAGGGAGCGGGACTTGGGGACTACCGTTCAGGAGGCGATAAAGAAGCTCAATAAAGATTTGAAACTGCCAAACGGATACTTTGTGGAATGGAGCGGCCAGTATGAGAATCTTTTACGCGGACAGCAGACGCTGATCTATATTTTGCCTATTGTGTTATTGATCATATTCTTAGCCTTATACCTTGCTTTTAAGTCGGCAAGAGAAGCGTTTTTAAGCCTTGTTACTATCCCCTTTGCCTTGATTGGAGGCGCTTACCTGGTGTATTTCTGGGGTGTTAATCTTTCGGTGGCCGTAGCAGTAGGTTTTATTGCTTTGTTTGGTATTGCTGTGGAAACGGGCGTAGTGATGGTCATCTATTTGAATGATGCCATGAGGCAACTGGTGGCTTTAAAAGGAAATTCCCGCGAAACAATAAGTAACGATGATCTTAGAGAATACGTGATCCATGGAGCTGCTAAAAGGCTGAGGCCAAAAATAATGACCGTTTGTGTGGCCTTGTTTGGATTGATACCTGTTTTATGGTCGCAGGGAGTGGGAAGTGATGTCATGCAAC
>NZ_JBBJNI010000040.1:0-29225 GCF_037719425.1 Daejeonella sp.
AGATATTTTAAAGAAGAGAAAAAAGAAGAGATCTATACTCATTCGGAGATGATTGAGGAGTAGGAAGTAGTATCAAGAACCAAGTATCAAGATTCAAGATTTCCACAAAGCGCTCAGTACGTGTATGCTCTGGGTGAGTTTCCACCTTCCCTCTTCAAGGGGAGCTGTCAGCCTTTTCGGCTGACTGAGGGCTCTAGGGATCTTCCTTAGGTCTACGAGCCATTAAGTATAAAATTGCTTTCTCTGGTTGTAATACTTTCACCAATTTTATCGTCTGGTCAATAGGTCGCTTTAAATCCGCCTCGCTAATTTGCTAATTCTCTCATTCCCTAATTTGCTGATTCCCTATTTTTCTAACGACGTAACCCATTGACAAATAGACGAATTGACCAATCGGCGAAGGGGTGTTATGGAATTGGCACGAATATTACATCCCTATAGAAAGTTTTAAATAATATAAAATGATGAACAATATGAAAACGATAATAGCCGCAGCGCTGGTCAGTATTTTCAGCCTGACTGCGTATTCACAGAATATAGACACCCGGAAAAAGATAGAAGTGCACGGAACTGCAGAGGCAGAAGTTACTCCAGATATTCTTTACATAGGCATGTCTTTGAAGGAATATTTTAAAGATTCAGCCAACAAGAAAAAAGTTGAAATTGAAGAGCTGGAACGACAGCTTCAGACAGCAGTTCTGGCCGCAGGGATTCCGCAGGAGAATTTTACAATTAACAATATCTCCAGCTACACAACCTGGTGGGAAAAGAAGAAAAGCCCTGAATTTTTAGCTCGTAAGCAATACCGCATCAAGGTTACCGACCTGAGTAAATTTAACCAGATCATGAGCGCTGTAGATCCAAAAGGTATAGAATACAGCAATATCGAAAGCTATGATTACTCTAAAATCGAAACGTTGAAAAGAGATCTTAAGATCAAAGCTCTTCAGGCAGCTAAGGATAAAGCTACTTACCTGATCACATCAATCGGAGGCAGCCTTGGAAGTCCGCTCGATATCCAGGAAATAAACAATGAATACTATCCTCAGCCCATCTATCGTGCTAACACAATGATGAAAACCGAAGCGATGGATTCAGCGCCAATGCCAGACATTGATTTCAAAAAGATCAAACTGACATATCAGATGAGAGCGGTGTTTGAGATAAAGTAAAATGAGTATCAAGTAGCAAGTATCAGGTATCAAGATACTAAACGCTGTAAGTCAAGTTGTGAGAGGCGAGAAGCGAGACGATTACGAAATTTGGTGATAAAGTCCTTCCATCGGGAGGGCTTTTTTTTGCAAAATACTTATACAACTTAAAAGAACTTAATATCAACTATCTTGCTTAGTGATATTTTTCAACTTTCAACTTTCAACTTTCAACTTAAATGGACACCCTCCAGGAACCCAGGAACGACGTTCCGTCGAAGAAAAAAACGCCCTATGCAATAAGGCAGGAACTCAGGGAATACCTGCTCAAGTACGACAGGGAAGTTAAGCTGCCGGTACAGTACTCCGACCTGCTACGATTTAATCTTTCAACTCCCTTACGGGACAAGGAGGGCCGGGATACGTTGTGGCACACCGTTTATTATGATGAGAGCGAGATGAAAGAGCTCTTTCCTAATCTCACTTATATTTATGCGTTAATGAATACAGACGGCGATACTGCCGTAATGGAACACCTTTCAGTCGCGCGAATTGATTATTGCACATTTGCTAACACGAGACCTTTCAGGGTCCGGATCATCAACAGGCTGAATGATAATTATGATCACTTTTACATCAAAATAGCTGATGCTTCAAGGGTGTATGGTCTCGAGCTGGAACATGTACTCTCCCCTAACAGGATCATTTACATGACGGACGGAAATACCTTGATTGAGGAACATATTCCGGGACTGCCAGGAGATGAATTCATTGCCCACAGGCTTGACACCTTAAAGTTTAATCAGATACGGATATGCAAAGAGTTTGTCAAATTCAATGAACGTTGTTTTGTGCGTCTGTTGGGAGATATGCGTTCTTACAATTTTGTGGTTGATATCACCCCGGACATTGAGGGCAATCAGTACCGGCTGAGAGCGATCGATTTCGACCAACAATCTTATGAAGGAAGGCTTAAAATGTATCTTCCGCATTATTTTAAGGAAAACGTAAACCTCGTCCAGCTGGGAATGAAACACATGGATGAAACGACCATGCGCCAATATCAGGAAGAGGAACGCTCGCTGATCGCTAACCGTTTCCGCTCGGGGTATTACCGGCTTGAAGACCTCTTTAAGATCATGCATATTGATACTATTTCTCATCCTGAAAAAGTACAGCAGCTACGCGAAGAATTATCTGAGCATTATAAAAACCCTGTCTTCAAGACCTGTAACACTATGGGACAGCTGGTTTTTGAATGTCTTACTCAAGTTGTAGGTAAAAGGGGCCTTTGAGCTAAATGCTTTAAGCTTTTAAATGCGGCACACGCTTTGTTATCACAAATGCAAGATGGCAAAAGAACTAATTTTCGCTTTGGACTTGATCCTATAATGAATTTTATTCCTGTAGCAGGAGACCTGGGTGGTTTTGCTGTGTCTACCGCCCTCCTTCTAACAATGGCAAAACATGGTGTGAGCAGGAAAGTGTTGTTTTTAATGACTCTGAATATCATTTTGGATTCAACTATTGGAGCCATTCCTATAATTGGGAACATTTTTGACTTTGCCTATAAGTCTAACACGAGAAATATCAGGCTCCTGAAGGAACATTATGACGAAGGCAGACATCAAGGCAGCGGAAAAGGGATCATCACATGGATCATCTTAATCCTTATACTGTCTTTCGCGCTGATCGTTTACATATTGTGGGCTACAATAAGTTGGCTGGCTGGCCTTATCTAAGCACCAGGGGATAAGGATTGATAAACATTTTAATCTCGCTTACAAGCAGGTTAAGGTCGAATGGCTTCGCAAGAAAAGAGTCACAGCCGAATTCTGGATTCTTTACTGCAGCTTCCGGACTCGCAGACAGCATGATCACCGGAATATCTTTTTTCAGAGGATCATTTTTCAAGTCCTGGCAAATTTCCCCGCCATTCTTTCCTCCTAATAAATGGTCCAAAATAATAAGGTTTGGCTCAAAATCGTCAATCATGCGAAATACATTGTCCCCCGAAAGCATTGGTCGAACCTGAAATCCACAGTAAGTAAGGGACAGATCAATTGCTTCCAAAATCCCCGGATCATCATCCAGAACTAAAATTCGATTCTCCATAATACAAGCTTAGTTTCTCATTGGTTGTATTATTATACGTTCGTGGATGGATTTTGTTGCGTTTGAGAGTTATAAGTTGTAGGTTTTAAGTTGTAAGTTTCCCGCTTCATGCATTATTTGTTCTTTCCCTGACGCCATTTTCTACTTCCTTAGAAACTTATTACCTACAACTTACCACTTATAACTAATCAATAAATTCAAATTTTGTATACGGCACCAATGCTCCAGGTATCCGGATACCTTTTCCCGTTTGGTTGTTTTCCAGAAGTGATGCAACTATACGCGGTAAGGCGAGTGCACTGCCGTTTAAAGTGTGGGCCAGCTGAGGCTTTCCCTCTTTGCCTTTAAAACGCAGTTTCAACCGGTTGCTTTGGTATGTTTCGAAGTTAGATACAGAAGAGACTTCCAACCAGCGTGCCTGTGCAGCACACCAAACCTCCATATCGTATGTTTTAGCTGAAGTAAAGCTCATATCACCTCCGCAAAGAGTAAGCACACGATAAGGTAGCTCAAGCTTTTGCAGTAAGGATTGAACGTAAGTACTCATGTCTTCCAGTACCTTATAAGAGTTATCGGGATGCACAACCTGAACGATTTCAACTTTATCGAATTGATGCAAGCGGTTTAATCCCCGAACATGTGCTCCGTAAGAACCAGCTTCCCTGCGAAAGCATGGAGTATATGCGCAATTTCTAACCGGCAGTTCATCCTCCTTAAGAATTACATCCCGGTAGAGGTTAGTAACAGGCACTTCGGCGGTTGGTATGAGGTAAAGATTATCTATTCCAATATGATACATCTGACCTTCCTTATCGGGAAGCTGTCCGGTACCAAAACCAGAAGCTTCATTTACAACAATGGGCGGCTGCATCTCCCGGTAACCCGCTTCTTCTGCATTGTCAAGGAAAAAATTGATCAGCGCGCGCTGTAGTTTGGCACCTTTACCCTTATAGACAGGAAATCCGGCTCCTGCAATCTTATTACCCAGCTCAAAATCTATAATATCGTATTTGGCGGCAAGTTCCCAGTGAGGCAACGCATTTTCAGGTAGTTGAGGTATTTGTCCATATTCGAAAGACACAACATTCTCCTCCGGGCTTGCACCTTTGGGTACGGATGAATGCGGGAGATTTGGAAGGAGAACAAGCTCGTTCTGAAGCAAAATCTCGACGGCAGTCAGTTTGTCGCTGATGCCCTTCGTTTGTTCTTTAAATGAATTCGTTTGCTCCTTTAAGCCCTCGGCTTCCACCTTCAGGCCTTGCCGCATCAGATCGCCTATTTTTTTTGCAGCTGCATTTGCTTCCGCGGAAATGGAATCCAAATAAGTTTGAGTTTGACGACGATCGTCATCAAGCTGAATGATCTGATCAACCAGTTCAGGCTGTTTGAAATTCCTGACGGCTAAACGATTTAAAACTTCATCTCTATTTTCACGGATATAACTAACTTGCAGCATCTTCTATAATTTTAAGCAAAGATATAAACAGTTTGGAGTTTGGAGGTTGTTTTGGACCAATTCCTGAACGGACATCGAACTTAAACTTCGAAATATGAGCGGCAAACTCTACCTGGTACCAACCCCGATCGGCAATCTTGAGGACATGAGCTTCAGGGCGATCCGGATTCTTAAAGAAGTGGATCTGGTCCTTGCTGAGGATACCCGTACCAGTGCTCCATTGCTTAAACATTTTGGAATAAACAAAAAGGTGTTCTCACATCATCAGCATAACGAACATAAATCGGTAACGGAGATCATACGTTTTCTAAAAGAAGGAAAACAGATCGCGCTCATTTCTGACGCCGGAACTCCGGCGATCTCAGATCCTGGATTCTTACTGGTCCGCGAGACGATAAAAAATGAGCTTCCACTGGAATGCCTGCCGGGCGCTACAGCTTTTGTACCAGCCCTCGTGAATTCAGGATTGGCGACGGACCGTTTTACATTCGAAGGCTTTCTTCCGGTAAAAAAGGGGCGTCAAACCCGGATGAAGGAACTTGCTGATGAACAGCGTACGATGATATTTTATGAATCACCGCATCGCCTGCTTAAAACACTGGAGGAGTTTGGACAGTATTTTGGCCCAGACAGACAAGCGTCCGTATCACGGGAGCTGACCAAGATGTTTGAAGAAACGGTTAGAGGCACTTTGACCGAGATTAAAAGACATTTCGAAACTAATACGTTAAAAGGGGAGTTTGTGATTTGTGTAGCGGGGAAGTGATCTGCCTTCGGCAGTATGCTGGATGTTAAAGGTTAAACCGCCGAGGACACAAAGTTTTTCGCAGAGAACACTGAGAGAAACTTTGCGATCTTTGCCCGTCCGAATGGCTTCAGCAGGGCAGGTGTTTAAAAAAATAGTGAAGCCACAAAAATATATACATATGGAACAATATTTAACCGACGACCAAGACCCGAAGACCACTGAAAAGATCTTGGGAAAATTACGCGACATGCTCACTTCAGGTGAGGTGGTAGTCTATATTGCTATTCAGAAGAAACCTGCGGTCACTCTAATTCCGGATTGCATCGCGATAACCAATAAAAGGATCATATTTTGTATCCCGGAGAATCTTGGCCTTACAACCAATTTTATCACATTTCCCTGGGAAGACGTGAAAGAGGTTTCGTTTAAGGAGGAGTTCTTTGGCTCCAAATTTATTACAGTTCCTCAGAGAGGTGAGAATGTTACTATTGATTACATCCCTAAAGTGCAGGCCCGCAAGCTTTATCAGTTCTCCAACGAGCAACTGGAAAAAAACAAAAGATTTTCCCAGACTCAAGAAAACGACGACAGGAGAACACATTCGGGAAATTCAAATGCCTCCGATGATTATACCTCCTACGTAGAGATTGACGAGGAAGAAAAGCCATTTATTCAGCCTCAAAGCAATTTCCCTGCGGAAGAGCCTGAAGACGAAGTAACCCTAAAGCTTAAGAAGCTTAAAACACTTTTCGAAAAACAGCTGATCACTTCCGAAGAATACGAAAGAAAAAAGGCAGATATTTTATCTCAATTATAAGGTGAAACAAAACTATCTGTTAGCTCTTGGCAGTGCATTCTTATTATGGCTGGCATGGCCGCCAATTCCCTTCACTTCATTAATACTGCTGATTGGCCTGGTACCGGTACTGCTGGCGATGGAAAATATTATCGCCTCAGACAGCAAAAAGAAAGGCAGGCTAATCTTCAGGACTGTATTCCTGTGTTTCGTAGTTTGGAACACAGCATCCATTTATTGGGTCATCAATTCACTCACAGCGGTTATGCCTACCTGGATGGCACTCTTTGTATCCATCATCCCATTTGGGCTTGGTTCTTTATTAATGACCATTGCTTTCTGGCTGTATTACAGATTGAGGCTGGTAACAACGAAGGTGATCAGCTATGCCGGGCTTATCTGTTTCTGGATTGGATATGAATATTTACATCAAACATGGGATCTTGCGTTTCCCTGGATGAACTTTGGTAACGGCTTTGCGCAGTCACACTATTTGATCCAATGGTATGAGTATACGGGAGTATATGGCGGTACTTTGTGGGTGCTTTTATCTAACATACTGATCTTTGAAACGTATCAAGCCTTAAGACCCGCTGATCCCGGGAAACTCAAGCTGAAGTTCTTGTCGGCAGGAATTGTGCTTACACCGATTATTATTTCACTAATTATTTACTTCGGATACACCGAAAGATCTAACCCAGCCAACGTAGTAGTTGTCCAGCCTAATATCGACCCTTACGAAAAGTTCGGAAGTCTTCACACCTCTGCACAGATCGACCGGATGATCCATCTATCCGACTCCCTGGGTCAGTCGAACACAGAATATTTTATCTGGCCGGAAACAGCTATTTCACAGGACACCGAGGAAAGTAATATAAGAATGGAGCCGAATTTTCTGGCAATTCAAAACTTCCTAAGCAAGTATAAGAATGGTAATGTTTTGTCGGGTATTGAAAGTTTCACGGTGTATGACAGCCAAAAAACTGAGACCGCGCGCTATGATGATCAGCGACGAGTCTATTTTGATGTTTTCAACGCGGCCGTCCTTATAGAAAATTCTACCAGGGTACAGTTCTACCATAAATCGAAGCTTGTACCGGGTGTGGAACAAACTCCTTTCTCAAATTCGATGAGCTTCCTGAAACCGGCTTTTGCAGCTTTTGGGGGATCCGCCGGCAGTTACGGCAAGCAAGAGGAGCCATCGGTTTTCTATTCTCAGAGTGGCATTGGCGCAGCGCCTGTAATATGCTATGAATCAATCTGGGGCGAATACGTTTCTGACTATGTCAAGAAAGACGCTCAGTTTATCGCAATAATCACGAATGATGGATGGTGGGGCAATACCTCAGGCAAGGATCAGCACCTCCTCTACGCGAAGCTACGGGCTATTGAAACCCGTCGATGGGTGGCACGTTCAGCCAACACTGGTATATCTGCTTTTATCAATCAGCGCGGCGATATAACACAGCAAACAAAATGGTGGGTTCCAACGGCGCTTAAAGCGGATATAAACCTCAACGAAGAAATTACCTTCTATGTAAAACACGGTGATTACATCGCATTGGCAGGGTCGGCAGGAAGCGCGTTGTTCGGTATATTTTTATTGACGGCAGTTTTTTTAAGGAAAAAAATAAAAAAAATCCGCCCCTAAATCAGGGACGGATTCTACTAAACTAAACCAAACTAAACTCCCGGCATGAACCCGGGATATCTTCGGACAGGATCTCTGTATATCACGTCCTTATGATCATCTTTATAAAGAAACGGAATTTATGAGGTTAACTGTTGTAACATTCAGTTTTGTTACACAGTGGTGACGGTGGGGTGATATTTGGTTGGTTGTTGTTAGTTCGTTGGTTGTTAGAACGCCGCTGAGGCTGCTAACCAGCAAACAACGAAATACTGACAACTAAGACAGGTACTTCCCTACTATCGGCATCCGTCTCCCCATTCCAAAGGCTTTTGGAGATACTCTTAAAATCGGCGGTGCTTGATTGCGTTTGAACTCCGCCACGTTAACCATCTTAAGGACTTTCTTTACAAGCGCTTCGTCGAAACCCATCTTTATGATTGATACGGAGCTCTGTTTGAGCTCTATATATTGAAATAAAATAGCGTCCAGCACATCGTATTCAGGAAGTGAATCAGAATCTTTTTGACCCGGCCGCAGTTCTGCAGATGGCGGTTTTACGATGCTGTTTTGCGGGATAATATCACGTTCACGGTTAATGTAATTCGAGAGCTTGTATACCTGGGTTTTGTAAACATCGCCTAACACGCCTATAGCTCCGGCCATGTCTCCGTATAGGGTCCCATAACCTACAGCACATTCGCTTTTATTGGAAGTGTTAAGCAAAATATAACCAAACTTATTGGACATTGCCATCACAACGATCGCTCTGCTCCTGGCCTGAATATTTTCCTCTGCTACACTGAATGGGAGATCTTTAAAGACGGGCTTCATCATGCTCTGAAAAGCTATAGTTGCCTCTTTTATGGGAATAGCTTCGTGTTTGCAGCCAAGATTTTTTACCAGATCCAGAGCATCCTGAATCGAATGATCTGATGAATATTCCGATGGCATCAATACCGCCATTACATTTTCAGGTCCCAGGGCTTCCGCGGCAAGCGCGCAGACAAGGGCTGAGTCTATCCCACCCGACAAACCTAATACCGCCTTAGTGAAGCCAGATTTTTGAAAATAATCTTTGATGCCAAGGATCAAAGCATCATGGATCTGCGCGATATCACTTTGCGGGTCATGAATTATAGGCATTAGACCTCTTACTTTACCCTGATCAAATTCGTAAACTTTTAATTCTTCAGTAAAATAAGGCATCTCATCAAGCAGCGAGCCATCCTTATCAAACACAAGGGAGCCCCCGTCAAAAATGATCTCCGTTTGGGCGCCTATTTGATTCACATAAAAAAGAGGAAGCTGATATTTTCTGCAATTATCGCCCAGAATCAGTATCCGTTCCTCGTCGTGGTTATATGCAAAGGGAGAAGCAGCGATGTTTATCATCAGATCGGGTTTCTCCTGTGTGAGAACATCCATCGGGCAGGTCACATACATTGGATTGTCGTTGATGTTCCATAGATCTTCACAAACGGTAAGGGCAATTTTATAGCCCATAAAATCAACGCATTTGAATTCTACTGCTGGTTCAAAATACCGGTATTCATCAAACACATCATAGTTTGGCAGAAGGGCTTTGTTAACCACGGCCTTCACTGATCCATTCTCAATAAAATAAGCCGAATTGAACAGGTCTTTACCCTGGACTTTTGGGTTCTTTGTGGGAAGGCCTATAATACATGCAATACCCTCGCACTCCTTTGCAATCTGCTGAGCTGCGCTTTCGCACGATTCAATAAATTCCGAAAACTCCAGAAAATCTCTTGGAGGATATCCGCAAACACATAGCTCGGCAAATACAACAAGATCCGCATTTTTAGCTTTAGCATCATGGACGGCAGAAATGATTTTTTGGGTATTGAGATTAAAATCGCCGATTATATAATTTAGTTGAGCTAAAGCAATCTTCATAGTATAATTTGTGTTTACACATGAAAGCTTAAGCTTTTCATGTCATTTTCATAATTTAGCAGATATCTGTATCCATGAGGAACATCCAAATTTACCTGTTTTTTTTCATTTGCCTTGTCGCAGCATCCTGTAATAACAAAAAAGGACCGGATGTGTCGCAAATTAATTTGAAAGTTTCTATAGAGCGTTTTGACAAAGAATTGAATGCGATCAATGGTCTGAGGACAGAGGTCGGAAGTCGGAGATCGGAGCTAAGCGATCTACAAGTGAAGGCCGACCAGTTACGGAAGAAGTATACCTGGTTTTATGATGATTATATGGGGCAGATGCTGAGTGTGGGTTTGCCTGTGAATGGGCCAGCTTATCTAAACACACTCGCTTCTGTGTTGCAGAACAGAGATTATATTGAGTTAAACTCCACGGTTGAAAAGGCATTCCCGGACATGAGCACTCATGAAGCTGAACTAACCGATGCTTTTAAGCATGTTCGCTATTATTATCCAAAGCAGAAAATACCGCGCGTTATCACCTTTATATCAGGATTCGCTGTACAGACACCAATAGGGAATGATTATGTGGGAATTGGCCTCGATATGTTTTTAGGCAGCCATGGTGATAGATTTTATCCCGCATTACGGGAAAGCATACCCCACTATATAGCCCGGCGTTTTACACCAGAAAATATTACGCCCAGAGTAATAGAGGCATTTGTCAGGGAAGACCTGTACCAGGAAAAAGACCAGGATAGAAGCCTGCTCGCCAAAATGATCTATAATGGAAAGGTTCTCTTTGCGATGGATTCTTTTATGCCCGATGTCGGGGACACCTTAAAGATAGGTTACACTAGTCGGCAACTGCGGTGGTGCGAAGAAAATGAAGGCGGCATCTGGGCTTATCTGATCGAAAACGAACTTCTTTTCAATTCAGATTACACTACTATCCAAAAGTATCTTGCAGAGGCACCATTTACACCAGGTATCGGTGAAAATTCTGAATCAGCGCCCAAGCTAGCTGTCTGGGCTGGCTGGCAGATCGTGAGAAAGTATATGGAAAAGAATCCGGAAGTGACTTTACAACAGCTGATGCTTGAAAAAGATCCTCAAAAAATATTATCTGAGTCAAAATACAAACCGAAGCTTTGACCTGGTGTTAACTTGAGTTGTAGGTTATAAGTTTTAAGTGTTGGGCGGAGAGAAGCCCATTAGCAATGATGTTATGAGAGTCGGACTGGTTCTTTCGGGTGGTGGAATACGCGGGATAGCTCATCTGGGGGTTCTTCAGGCGCTTAGTGAAGCTGGGATAAGGTTCTGTAAGATAAGCGGAACCAGCGCAGGTTCAATTGTCGGCTCGTTGTACTCTCAGGGGATGCAGCCTTATAATATACTTCAAATCTTCTTAAAAACTAAATTATACAGGTTCCTCAGGCCCGCATTCACCCATCCGGGACTGCTTTCGCTTGATTATACGAAATCTTTGTTTTTAGAACACATACCTCACGACTCTTTTGAAGGACTAAAGATCCCTCTTGTTATTGCTGCTACAAATTTCAGCGAAGGTAAACTCAGATACTTCTCGTCCGGTAAGCTTATTGATGTTGTCCTGGCATCCTGCTCAATTCCAGGGGTATTTAAACCGGTTATTATAGAAGGTAAAATGTTTGTCGACGGGGGTGTGCTTGATAACTTTCCCATCGAACCTATCAGAAGGGATTGCGACTTTATTATTGGATCGTCATGCAATCATCTTCCCGTTGTGAGTACAATCGCGAATTTCCGCAAATTGTTCCAGCGGGCTGCTATCATGTCGATCAACTCGGATATGGAAAATAAATGCCAGTTCCTTGATGTACTTATCGAACCTGAAGGTATGGGAGCTACAAGTATATTTGATGTACAGAAAACTGAAGAGATCTACTGGATCTCGTATAATGAGACGCTAAAAAAGCTTAAAACTGACGAGAAATTACAGGCCCTGATAACGAAATTAAAGGTTTAAGTTTTGTGCCTACACTTAGTAGAATTCCGTGCCTATAAAAGTATTCACCTGAATTACTTTGTACTTATTTTCAGCGAGAAACTCCACTATAAATACTTTTTTGAATGGATATCTCTTAGTGTCGGAGGTATCATAACCTATCCCTTCAATATTCAACACTTCGTCTATTTTTTTAGTAGAGTGCAATAGGAATGTACTATCAGCAATATAATAGTAGGTTTTATCTATAGTTGCAAAAGCAAATTCTTTTTTTGGCCCCGACTTTGCAGGCAAGCCCCTGTAATAATATACATCATAATTATAAGCCGGTCCGCGCAGCTTACTGGTACGGTTGTAAAAAGCCGTGTCGCTGTTAGTATGTTTATACATGGTTGGTGTTGAAGTGTCCATGAAAAAAAGATACAAATCCTTTTTAGCAACATTCTGGCTCAGACATGCTTGTATGATAAAAAAGTATAGGACTGTTAATATTGTGGCTTTATAGGTCATCACTTTGTTTTTACTTCGATTTAACAATAAGGTTGCAGCTTTATTTGTAATTGGTGTTCTTTCCCCGAGAGTTTTATCAGTCCAAGTCTTCGTTTCATGTAGTCCGGTCCAAGCAAGCGCTTATAATAGAGAAAAAAAGTGATCATGAAAATATTAAAAAATGTAGGCAGCAAAAAGCTTAAAAAACAAAAAAGCCCATAGCCGTTCTAGCTATGAGCATTCTATACAAATTAGTTTTTACTTTAATATCCTGAGAACTGCTTTTAAGCACAACACAATCCCAATAATAAACAGAACATTTGATATGGCGTCTATTAACATCCAGCTTCCTGTAAAGCGAAGGAAAATACCAATCATACCGATTACAATTCCTATAATGATAAGGTTGTAATGTGCCGGATCATTTGACTCCACGGTGCGCTTGTTTTTATATGTTTCTTCCATTTTCTGTGTGTGAGATGTACGAAATTACGAATCTATTTTACAGTTTAAAACTCAATCTCATTCTATCCGTTTGACAATGCCGCCGCACCGCTTACAATTTCTGTAAGCTCAGTTGTAATCGCTGCCTGTCTTGCCTGGTTGTAAGAAAGTTTTAAAGCTTTCAACAAGTCGCCGGCATTTTCAGTTGCCTTGTCCATTGCTGTCATACGTGCTCCGTGTTCTGAAGCATGTGAATCAAGTATAGCTTTGTAAACCTGGGTTTTGATAGACTTAGGAATCAATTGTTCAACAATTTCCTCCTGTGATGGCTCAAGAATATAATCAGTTTGCGCAGCAGTATCGCTAACAGCCTCAGCCTTGGGAACCGGCAATAATTGCTCAGTCGTAAGAATTTGTACCGCAGCGTTTCTGAACTGATTGTAAACCAATTCTACCCTGTCGAATTCGCCCTTCGCAAAACCAAGCATGATAGCTTCGGTGATCTTTGAAGCATTTTCAAAAGTTAATTCGCTATACAAATCGTTATTGTTTCCAATAACATTGTACTTACGCTTCTCATAAAAATCCTGAACCTTTTTACCGATAGCTACTATGTGAACATTGCCTTTGCGGTATTGCTCTGAATATTTTTCAGAGATCAGATTATTCGCAGTCTTGATAACATTCATGTTGAATGCGCCCGCCAGACCACGGTTTGATGATACGGTAACGATCAACACTTTATTTGGCTCACGCTCCTGAATAAAAGGAGAATTTGACTCATCCAGGCTGGCTGAAAGATTAGCCAGGATGTCTCTCATCTTATTAGCGTAAGGCCTTAACTGTACAATAGCACTTGTTGCCCTTTTCAACTTAGCCGCTGAAACCATTTTCATGGCTTTAGTGATCTGCTGAGTAGAGGTAACTGATGCTATCCGGTTTCTTACTTCTTTTAAATTAGCCATTTTGCTAAGTATCAAGAATCAAGTATCAGGTATCAAGATTTGGACCCAGGGTCTCGATACTTGATTCTTGATACCTGATACTATTTTCTTTAATATTTATCTCCTAATTCTTTTGCTACAGTTTCCAGCGCACCGGTAATAGAATCGTCTAATTTACCTGCTTTAAGTCCTTGTAAAACTTCAGGATGACGTTGCTCAAGCTGCTGAATGAATTCTGCTTCAAAAGCTTTAACCTTATTTACAGGGACATTACGCATTAAGTTCTTAGTACCTACGTAAAGGATTGCAACTTGCTTCTCCACTGTTTCAGGAGAGAACTGCGCTTGTTTCAAAAGCTCCACATTACGAGCTCCTTTATCAAGTACTGATTTAGTTGCTGCATCAAGGTCAGAACCGAACTTAGAGAATGCCTCAAGCTCACGATACTGTGCCTGATCAAGCTTCAGGGTACCTGCAACTTTCTTCATCGACTTGATCTGAGCGTTACCACCCACGCGTGATACCGAAATACCAACGTTGATCGCAGGACGAACACCGGCGTTGAACAAATTTGACTCAAGGAAGATCTGGCCATCCGTAATGGAAATTACGTTTGTAGGAATATATGCCGAAACGTCACCCGCTTGTGTTTCTATAATTGGCAATGCCGTTAACGAACCACCACCTTTAACGATATGTCTGATTGATTCAGGAAGATCATTCATTGATTGTGCAATGTTGTCATTCTGGTTGATCTTTGCTGCACGCTCAAGTAAACGGCTGTGAAGGTAGAATACGTCACCCGGATACGCCTCACGGCCCGGAGGACGACGAAGCAATAACGAAACCTCGCGGTAAGAAACAGCTTGTTTTGAAAGATCATCATAAACGATCAAAGCTGGCCTGCCCGTATCACGGAAGAATTCACCAATAGCTGCACCAGCAAATGGCGCGTAGAACTGCATTGGAGCAGGATCAGCTGCAGAAGCTGCAACGATCACTGTATATGGCAATGCGCCATTTTCATCTAATACCTTCAGGATTTGAGCTACGGTAGAGTTTTTCTGACCAATAGCTACATATATACAGAATACAGGTTGTCCTGCTTCGTAAAATTCTTTCTGATTGATAATTGTATCGATACAAACCGCTGTTTTACCAGTCTGACGGTCACCAATAACAAGCTCACGCTGGCCACGGCCGATTGGAATCATCGCATCAATTGCCTTGATACCAGTTTGAAGAGGCTCAGTTACCGGCTGACGATAAATTACCCCTGGCGCTTTACGCTCCAATGGCATTTCGTAAGTTTCGCCAAGGATCGGGCCTTTGCCATCAAGCGGTTGACCAAGTGTGTTAACAACACGGCCAAGCATGCCTTCGCCTACCTTGATCGAAGCAATCTTGTTAGTACGCTTTACTGTATCACCTTCCTTGATCTCATCGAAAGCTCCCAGCAATACAACACCCACGTTATCTTCCTCAAGGTTCAGAACGATACCCTGTAAACCGTTATCAAATTCAACAAGCTCGCCTGACTGAACTTTAGTTAAACCGTATACGCGGGCAATACCGTCACCCACTTGTAACACGGTACCAACCTCTTCGAGTTCGGCTTCCGACTTAAAGCCTGACAGTTGTTGTCTTAAGATCGCCGAAACTTCATCTGGTCTTACCTCTACCATAGTAGTATTTTTTGTTTTTAATGTTGTAAATCTTCATGCTTCCGTCCCCAAAGGAAGCAAACTTACCCTTTAAGGGTTTGGGGTATAATTTAATTTTGTTCGAATTCCTTTTTAAGCTTATTCAGCTTGCTTGAAATACTTGTATCAAATTGCTTATCGCCAACTTTTAAGATAAATCCACCGATAAGCTTAGGATCAACAATAGAAGTTAAAATAACCTCTCCTTTTGTAGACTTCTTAACCACCTCTTCAATCTGCTTGATATTTTCCTGGCTTAAAGGAGATGCTGAAGTAACCGTTGCCTTAACTACATTTTTTAGAATGTTATACTGGCTGATAAACTCTTTAGCGGTAGCAAATAATATTTCAGAGCGCCCTTTTCTTATCACGATCTTAAAATATGAAAGGATCATGTCATGCACTTTACCGGAAAACAATCCGTCTAATATATTAGCCTTTTTATCGAGGCTAATAATTGGATTTTTAAGGATCGCCTGTAACTCAGGATTCTCCCTGCAGGTTTCGAGAAACAGCTCAATGTCTTTTCTTATAGCCTCCACAGCATTTTGCTCGCCGGCCAGGTCAATTAAAGATTTTGCGTAACGCGATGCAACTTGTATTTCTGACATAATTCGATTTGTCGATTTGTCGATTCGTTAATTAGCCAATTGACAAATAGGCTAATTGACAAATTGTCTAATTGAGTTGAACTTCTTTTAACAGGTCGTTAACCAATGCCTGTTGTTTATCCTGATCTTCAAACTGCTTACGCAGCACCTTTTCAGCAATATCAAGAGACAAGGTTGAAACCTGAGTTTTAATCTCTGCCATAGCAGCAAGCTTTTGGTTGGTTATCTCAGTCTTAGCAAGTTCTATCAGCTTAATACCTTCTGTTTTTGCAGAGTTTTTAGCATCGTTGATGATCTGATCTTTTATCTCTTTAGCTTCCTTAAGGATTTTGTCACGCTCTAAACGTGCTTCTTTCAAAAGCTCTTCGTTCTCATTGATAAGCTTAGCCATTTCCGCCTTCGCCATTTCTGCTTTGGATAAAGCATCTTCGATAGAACGCTCACGCTCATCAAGGGCTTTAACAATAGGCTTCCACGCGTATTTACTCAGCAGAAAGAACAATATTAAAAAGGCCACCGTCGACCAGATAAACAAACCCGGATCCGGTGATACTAAAGGATTTAATGCCAGTAATGTCATTGTCTTAATATTATTTATAAATCAGTCATATAATAAAATAAGGCTGGTGCCAATCGCACCAGCCTTATTCTAATTAGCCTACGTTGCCTGTTCCTAAGAAAGCAACAACTACAGCAAATAATGCTACCGCCTCAACGAATGCTGCCGCGATCAACATATTGGTTTGAATGGTAGAGGTAGCCTCTGGCTGACGTGCCATAGCTTCCATAGCTTTTCCACCAATGTTTCCGATACCGATACCAGCTCCAATAGCGGCTAATCCAGCACCAATTCCTGCAATACTTCCAACGATCATAACTCTGATTTTAAATATATATTAAACAAAAAAAAAATTCATATTAATGTGCGGAATGTTCTTCCAATGCCATTCCAATAAACAGGGCTGACAAAATAGTAAAAATGAATGCCTGAATAAAACCCACTACAAGTTCTATTAAGCTTATAAAAAGCACAAACGGTATAGCAATCCCTGCAACAAGTACTGATTTCAAAATAAAGATCAGGGAAACAAGACTTAAGACCAGGATGTGGCCGGCAGTAATATTTGCAAATAACCTGATCATCAAGGCAATAGGCTTAGTGAATAAGCCGATGACTTCCACAGGGATCATTAATGGATATAACCACCATGGTACATGTGGCGTAAATACATGGCCCCAATATTTCTTATTGCCGTTTACAGTCGTTAAAATAAAGGTTGACAGAGCAAGCATCATAGTTACTGCAATATTCCCCGTTAAATTTGCCCCTCCAGGAAAGAATGGGATTAAACCCATAAGATTATTTAACCATACAAAGAAAAATACGGTCAGTAAATAAGGCATAAAACCTTTATATCTGTGACCCAGCTGTGGCTTGGCAATATCATCACGTACGAAAAGAATGATTGGTTCAAGAATAGACTGAAGCCCTTTCGGCGCCTTGCCTTCCCGTTTTTTATATGCGTTTGCGATGCCGATAAACACAATGAGGAGAATTGTAACTGATATCAATAAGGATACAACGTTTTTAGTAATTGAAATATCCAGGGGCTTTGCGTTTAAAATATCGCCTTTTGAATTGTGGGATATATATGTTCCGTCAGCTCCCTTAGCTGCGCTTGGATAAAAGTACTTGCCATGATAATTTACAAGCGCAGCGCCGCCAGCGTTGATCAGCTGAGTTCCATCTTCACTGTCGCCGTATTTGTTAGAAAGAAATGACACCAAACCGGTCTCGGTATATAAAATTACCGGCAGCGGAATAGCAACATGTCCAAAGAAATGCCATTCGTGTGAATCGGCGATGTGATGAAGAATGAACGCGGATATATTTTCCTCTTTTTCTTTATGAACCTCAGCGGCTCCTGAGTGGGCAGTATTTGCTACAGAATGCTCCTGAGAATATGATGAAAAGCATAATACTGAAAACAAAACGGCAGCAAATGATGTAACTAAGATTTTTTTAAAATTGAAAATAGCGCTCAAATCCATTTATTAATAGGAAATTACTTTAATTTTTGGTTGCGCAAGTTACACAACAAACAATAAATTTCAAACACTGTATGAAAGAAATATAGATAAAAAAAACAGATCAAAAATTTAGCCGGATTAACAGCGTTTTGGCTAATATAAACAAAGGCGATTACCATGTATAAGAGCAGCTTTACAGCGATGCTGGCAAGCAAGGCCTGACCCGATGATTTGATGCTTACTTTCATCCTCCAGGAAGCAAGCATATAGATTGCAAAAGTTATAATGCTGAATACAGCAAACATGTTCCAAAAGCGGGGAATCAGAAGATCCATATTGCTATAGCTGTTCCCGATAAGAAGCGGAGGTATACTCAATAATATATTGAACAAAACAAAGAATATAAGAAACCTCGTGACACTCATGATTTCAACTGTCTGATGGTCTGATAAATAGAAAAACATACCCCTAAAACGCAGGCAATTGCGGTCACCCACTGTGGTTTGTGGTCGTAGTATTGATCAATTTTATAACCTATAAAAGCGAAAGCACCAATTATTGCCATCATTTGAAAAGCTACACTCGTATATTTCGCATAGCCGTTTAACGCTTTCTTTTCAGGTTCCAGGCCATCTTCCTTTACAATTTCATGTTTCTCCTCTTCTTTTTCCATAGTCATCATTTTGAGATGCAAAACTATCAATAATATCAGTATTTTTGTTAATAAGTGGTGCACGTGGCAATTAAGCGTAGTGCTGTTTTGGCTAAATATTTTTGCCTGACAGTAACATTTGTTAAAGTGCCCTGGAAGTCCAGAGACCACATTCCCTGCACATGATTGCTTTCATGCTTAACAGGATTATAAAGTCCTGGCATTCCTTCTTCTAGCTCCTCAGCCGACTTTCCAATTAACTCTCCATATACAAGGTGATTCTTGTCCTTGGCCATGGAATTTAGCACAAGAAGCAATAATGCAGCAAACAGGGAAAATACTTCTGATCACCGTCTTATGAAATGGATACTTAAAGATAAAGTTTTTCTATTTTAGATTTTGACGGACAGAGTCCTGTTTTTTTATCGTTAGGTTTAAGGCACCTTCCGGAATAGTTAGACAGGTTGGAATGATTACCGATTACTGAATACGATTACTATTTACTATTCACCGCACTCACCAACTCCTCATACCATTCCGCCCCATATTTCCTTATCAGCGGCTCCTTTAAAAACTGATAAACTGACACCTTCAGTTCCTTGCCGAAAGAACAGGCATCGCTGCAGATGTTCCAGCGGTCATAGTGTAGAACGTCGAATTCGGGGTAGTTGGTTATTCGTATCGGGTAAAGATGGCAGGAGATAGGTTTTTTCCAGACTATGGCGCCCTGTTCGTATGCTTTTTCGATTGCACACTTGCTGATGCCGTTCTCCCAGGTCACGTATGCGCATTCTTTGTTTGTATCTATACATGGGGTAGTAAAATCGCCTTCAAAATCCTTCACGTAGGTCCCGAATTCTTCAATGACCGCAATCCCTTTTTCAGTCATGTATGGTTTTACCTGGGGATATATTTCATCCAGCACAGCGAGTTCAGATCGTTCGAGCGGAGCTCCCGAATCGCCCTCAATGCAGCACGCGCCCTTGCATTTGTTCAGGTTGCAGACGAAGTTTTCTTTTATGACGTCTTCGTGGACAAGGGTGTTTTGAACCTGGATCATTCTTATAGAGTGGAGAGTGGAAAGTGGAGAGTGGAGAGTTGCCAGCGCATCATAGTGATTGTGTATAGAATTACTTTGGAAGCATACACATGTCCTTAATCTCTTTTCTGCGTTTTGTGGAAGTCTTGATTCTTGGATCTTGATACTTGATACTGTATTCTTGATTCTCTATTTCAAAGCCGTCAACGGAAGTTTCAACCCCTTAGCCGATGTCAGCTCTAATGTTACTGAGCCGACCAGGATCTCTACCTGTGCCTTTACGGGAATTCTATTTCCATCATCGGTGATCCAAAGGTAGAGCTTGCTGTCTTTTCTGAAAATTCTGCCTGGTTGTATGGAAGGGCTAAACTTCAAACAATTAAAATATCCCAATGCCGTTTTCACCCGCTCTTTGCCTACATACTGAACTGCGAGTTTTGTAACTGCATCATCCAGAAAATAATCCATACTGAATTTGGATCCGACACTTAACTTAGATATATCAAGGCTCCGGGCGAAGTAATAGGCCGAAAGCAAATCGAAGGTTTGCCCGTCTCCTTTAAACGTTCCTTTATTAGACACGATCTTTTTCTCATCCTGGTAGAATCGAGCTCTGTCGCTACGCCTGTAGTTGGCTTCACGGATACTCTCTGTATAAAGATATGGGCTAAGATCTGTTTTGTCTATATAAGAATCATAACGATTCCGCACCTTGTAGAAGACATTAAATGATCCTGCAGTACGCCCTTCGGCTACAAGATGATAGACAGGCTTATTATCAAATTTAACGTCCGTGCTTTCCACGCGGATATTAGCCTCAGCAGCGGTAATGAATCCATATCGCAGCTTGTAGCCTAGTTGCTCGCCAACCTGGAATACGGGCTCTTTAACATTCCTGAGCTCCTGGCTGTAGACGGTTCCCGTAGAAAGGACAAGTAGGAAGATAGCAGCGAGAGATGAGAAGCGAGAAACGAGATGCGAGGTTCGGGCGCCTGAATTTAACCGGCCCTTTACTAGTTTTGGGCAGGTTAGGCGAATTGCCACTTTCAACTTTCCATTTTCAACTTTCAACTTCAATTAGTCCCTCCTCTTATAAATAGGCACCGTCGAACATGGCTCGCCATACATTATACTTTTAGAAACTCCCGTAAGCCTGACTGTCAAATCGATGAACGCGGATTCCGGTATGGCAATCTCACCACATCCCTTAATCACAATTCGCTGATCTCTGTATTTTTCTATGTCCAGCTTTTCAAGCTCTCTTTCAAAAAGAATGGTTTCAAGCAATTCGAGATTCCCAAAAACTACTGTTTTGGCGACCGGAGCCAGCCGGTTTGCAAGAAGCATATATGCCCAGGTCGGCACGATAGCATCTGCACTACAGGTGATCGCGATATGCTTGCCACTGTACTGCTCCCAGTTGTGCTCTTTTACGAATTCTCTGAAATCCTTCTCCCGCAGCATCAGGCCGTGAAACAAGTTATCCTTGATATCATATAAGATGCGCTCACCCTGCGGATATAATTCGGCAAAGTCAAAGCTTACCAAACCACTTTGAGCAACTTTGTTAACTATGTTTTCCTGGATATCCATTTTTTAATTGAAGTTAGAGTTCGGAAGTTTCTCTCCGCCGAACGTGCCTTGCCTCTGGTTATAATCTATTTCTATTAACGTTTATTTATCAATCATATTTTTTTACAGGTCGGATGTCAGAAGTTCTTCCTCACCTGACGTGCCAAGCTTGTTTTATTTTCTATTTATAATAACATTGTTTTATCAATAATGCTTTCTCTGAGGTTCCGGCTTACGCCGGAATGACAAGCTATTCGGGGAATTGGGGGATTCCAGCCTTCGCTGGAATCTGAGCCTCTAATAGCCCCGCCTTACTGATTTTTCGTTATAAACTTCAATTCTGGCGAAGGCCAGAATCTCCTCTAATCACCCGATACATTATGTCATTCCAGCGAAAGCTGGAACCTAATTAGTCTAATCCTTAAACAAACAGACATCACGCTAAACTACTCCGATTCTGGCGAAGGCCAGAATCTCCATAATCACCCCTCACGTTATGTCATTCCGGCGAAGGCCGGAACCTAATTAGTTTACTTTGCAACAATGACCCCTCAGTCAGTCCACCCCATGCGAACATCTCACCTTAACGGGGAGCATAATACGTACACACCGCATTTCAGTCCCTGGCACCAGATCTCTGACCGCCGATTTCAGTTCCGACTCAAGATTTCCAATCTCAGTCCTCCCACCTCACTCCTCTATTCAAAGAAAAACCGGAAGCAACAAAGTCACTTCCGGTTACAAAGTTAATGAATTAAGGGCTTAAAAGAACTTAACCCGATTGTCTTTGATATCTGCCTTGTCGCGCAAGATCTTGAACGCTTCTCCTGGTGCACGCTGAACAAGAGACTGAGCCACCTGAACCTTTTGTTTAAACACGTTAGTGAGGGGGGCAGGGTTAGTGAATCCATTCACAACGAAAACGTAGATACCACTTTCGCCTTCAATCACTTCTGATAATTTACCTGGCTGTGACCCAAAGATTGCACCCACCAGTTTATTCTCCTGAGCAATTCCAGGAATTACCGGGTTGGCAAACACTATATTTTGAACCGGAGTAACCGGTCTGCCTGCTTTTTGAGCTACCTGTTCGATTGCAGATGCACCAGCGCGCGCAGCAGTCATCTTTTCAGTAAGCATACGGGCTTTAACCTTATTACGAACCAAAGTTTCAATTTGCTTCTTAACCTGATCAAGCGGAAGAGTTCCTTTCTCAAATACGTCAACAACCGTCGCTACAGCAAACTTGTTCCCCATTTCAAATACCTGCTCTGAAACGTCACCTTTATCAGCGCCGAAAGCCCATCGGATCATCTCCCTTGGATTATCCAGTCCCGGAATAGAAGATTGGGTAGGAACTACATTTTCAGCAATAAGCTTTGAATATCCTGATTTTTGAGCGCCTGCATTAAATGACTCTGCATCTTTCGCTGAACTTAGGAATGCCGTAGCTCTTGAATAGGCTGCCTGTTGAGTTTTACTGCTGCTTGCAAGAGATTTGTCAACTATCGCAACTCTCGCAACTCTTGAGCTGCCTACCTGACCGGTTATCTTAATCACGTGAACACCAAATTGAGTTGTTACTACTTTAAGGTCACCTATGCTCCCACCAAAAACCGACTCTTCGAAAGCCGGGATCATAGCTCCCCTGGCAAATGTTCCCAGCTCTCCGCCTTTATCTTTACTGGCATCAGTACCAAATTTTGCTGCAAGCTCAGTAAAGCTGGCTCCTTTCCTGATAAGCGCCGCCAGAGAATCTGCTTTAGCTTTTGCTTTGTCAACACCGCCTTCTGTAGCCGGATTTATGAGTATATGACTGGCCTTCACCGAATCGGGTTCGGTTTTAAGGTTCAGCACTTTTACCATTTTGTATTGGCCATTGGTAAATATCGGGCCGATAAACGCACCGTTAGAAGAAGCGAAAATAGCAGAATCCATGGCCGCTTCAAGCTGTCCCTTACGAACATAGCTAACCGGCATTTTAGTTTCTGAATTAATACTCACAAAAAGTGAATCGTTTGTAGCAGCTCTGAACTCCGCAGCAGTTTTATCTACAATGGCTTTCGCTTCCATTGTATCTGCCTTAGTTGGATTCGCATCAAAAACTACATATTCAAAATTTCTCGTTTCCTGCTGATTTTTAAAGCGGTACTTATGCTCGTTGTAGTAATCTTTATAATCCTGATCGGTGACCTTCGCCTGATTATCCGGAATTGAAGCATAATCCAGGTTCACGAATTTGAAGTTAGCCAGTTTGTTCCGTTGAGTGTAATCTGCTCTGGCCTCTAGGGAGGTCACATATAAGCTATTCTTAATCAGATTATTATACTTTTGAGCCAGTTTATTCTCACGTATGTTTAGTAAAAAAGAAGTCCACTGAATACTTACAGGGCTTTTAGCATCCTGAGTTTTGATGTTATCCAAAAAGGAATTTAATTGAACCCTGTTAAGTTGGCCCGTTTGAGGATCACCAAAGTTTTGCAGGATCTGTGGATCCGGATTCTTACCAGTAATCAGATCGTTCAGCTCATTTTTGCTAACCTGCAATCCTAACCTGGTTATTTCCTTATCCATCAAAATCTTGGAAACCGACTGGTTCCAGGTATTCTCAATAATATAAGAAGTCATCTGTGGATCCAAATTGCTCTGACCCATTTGTTGTTTGAAGTTATTGGTATTTAATTCCACCTGCTCGTTAAATTTAAGCACCGAAATTGCTTCGCCATCAACTTCACCAACCTCAGTCTGAGCCGAATTCATAATCGATCCGCCCATCTGAACCGCGTCACTCACCAAAAATGCAACTATTGCAAAACCAATCGCTCCAACGATGATAATCCCGGCACGGTTTCGCAAAAAACTCATTATTCCCATATCAATATTCTATTATAATTTTTAAAAGAGGGCGCAAGATACAAATTTTGAATAAAGTTATAAAATAGTTGAGAGTGGAAAGTTGAGAGTGGAGAGCGCCCACTTTCAACTCTCCACTCTCAACTTTCCACTTATTCAAAACCCCTGCTTGTCAGTTAAACTCAAGTCTCCAGAAGCCTGCTGGATCTCGTAATAGGAGAAATCCTGATTAGCCCAGAAATTGTTTCCGAACAGAGTATTTCCCTGCGAGGTAATACTTACAAGAACATTGGAGAAAAACCTTCCTTTTGTTTCATCCCATATTAGTTCTTCAGATTTGAATGTTTGTCCGCGTTCATTTGTGACAACAACATTTCGTTTCAGTTCAACAAGCTTTTCGTTTTCACGCCTGATGGCATAATCTGATCTCACCCGGCTGGTTTCCTGCTGTTGAGTATCATAGAATATAACGGTCACACCTTTTTTCATCTCGATATACGGCTTGTCCGTTTTATAGTGAAGATATTCAGGGGTGATCATTTTTGCCTTAACAAAGCCTGAATCACTGTAAAGCATAGTCACACCTATAGATTTATCCACTGGCACTGAAAGTTTTTTTGCAGATATCTGCTCGACGTCTTTCAGGTTATTCTCACAAGCAGAGAGGAAAATGGTGCATATCAGGAAAAAGACACCGGTTATGCCTGCAGGTGGGCAGGATATAAAACGGTGGGATTTCATGATCTATTCGATATAAGTTTTTTGGAACCACTTATCATTGAGCGTAAACCCAAGATTAATGTTGACATAGTTATCGCGAATTAGATTGTTTTTCTCGCTTCCTCTACGCCCCACTTCGGTTGAAAGATTTATACGATAAAAAGAAGTGCGGTTGCTTGGCAGAGGAAATCCAAAGCCAAATGTAACAGCGTATTGCTTTATATCATTGCCGCCTATATTTATAAAAGTTCTGTCGTACTTCATACCCAGGCGGTAATCCACCAGTTTCCAGTAGTTATTGATCGAACTTGCATCAGGGGTCACCTGACCTCCCAGCGCTATACCATAACTGTCATTCAGGCCTGCATTAACAGAGCCTTCACTATAATCAGACCATTTACTATAGGAAAAGTCCGCACCGAACAACCATGCATTGTTTCTTTCGAATGCGAATCCGGCGGTATGCGTCATTGGCATATTTATTTTGGATTTACGACCCTTTAAATAATACGTGCTGTCAACTACCCCGGTGTCATCACCATTAGCATTTCTCCTATATCTGGTAGTTACGATATCATTTCTCGAATTTATTTTATTACCTGTATTCGCAGCATAACCTAAAATTAGCTTTGTTTTATCATTCACGTTTGCCTCGTATTGCAATCCCAGATCAAAACTGAATCCACTAACAGAGTGCTGATATTGCGTGCGTGAATTAAACGCTGCCAGATCATAACCACCTTTATTGTTTATAGTTGCAGGGACCCGGAAGTCAACAGACCGATTTTCTTTCAAGCTTCCAAAAAGATAACCAATGTTAAAGCCTAAGCTTAAGTTTTTGCCAAGCTTAAATCCATAACCAGCGTATGCTTTTGAGACACCGCCTTCTCCGCCATAAACATATTCAACATTATTAGTATCGAGCTTACCGGTATTCTTAAACTGGTAGCCCAGGTCGCTGTATGGTACTAAGCCGAAGCTAAGTGCTGAAGATCTGCTAACCGGGATCCCGAAGTTTATATGACTTAAAGTAGAATTGAACTGGCTTTTACCGTTAGTTCCGGCTTTACTAAGGCTTCTCAAATCCATGGATGCCCCTACTTCAAATGTAGTCAGAGAGAGGGTTGAGTAAGAAGCCGGGTTTGCCATATTTATATTATCGTAAACACCGGGTTTACGAATTCCCATGCTTATTCCCCCCATGCCTCTCGTTTGGGGTAAAAGAGATCCCTTTAAGTCGCCCAAACCGAATTGTGAATACGGTGAGCTTGAGGTGGTTTGCGCTGTAGCGGATACACTGGCAGCAAGAAGGGTTATAAAAAATATATTTTTGAAAATCTTTATCATTGTTGATTAATAACTTCATTTAAACCAATAAGTACCAAATCAGGCTCGGTTTTCAAAGTGTGCGCAAAGATGCTATTTTTCAGCCTAGTATCAAAAAAATTCGCATCCCCTCCGCACAGTATTACCCGAAGCTCAGAATACTGAGCTCTATACTGCTCAATAAATCCAGCCATCTCTAAAAAGGTTCCATTCACTACTCCCGACAGCATTGATGTCCCGGTATTATTTCCTTCGGATCCATCGAAATCGTCCAGCGGGATTAGGGGTAACCGACCAGTGAGTTCATGCATCGCACGAAGCCTCATGTTTAGCCCCGGAGAAATGCTCCCGCCCTTATAGACATTATCATTATCGATCGCATCATAGGTTATGCATGTACCCAAGTCGATCACCAGACAATTTTCCCCAGGATATAAAGCTTTCGCTCCAATCACTCCGGCAAGTCGGTCCAAGCCAAGAGTTTCAGGGGATTTGTACTGATTATTTATATTCGTATTCAAGGCAGCGGAAAACCGGATGTAAACCGTTTGCTCAATAAGCACATTTTCTAACCTCTCAATCCCATCTCTAACTGATGAAATAATACTTTGTTGTATGCTGTTCTCTTTTAAATAATCTCTAAGCTTTTCCTCAGTGAGATCTTCAAGGACATCATTCTTAACGAGTTTATGATCATCAAAAATAGCAATCTTTGTACGGGAGTTACCAATATCAATAACCAGATGCGACATTAAGCACTGACGATATTTAAAATAGACTCGAAGATCCCAAGCCCGTCCTGATTACCCAATATTGGATCTGCAGCACGTTCCGGATGTGGCATCAGCCCAAAAACATTTCGGTTTACATTACAAACACCTGCAATATTATTTAGAGATCCATTTGGATTTGAAGCCGCGGAAACATTTCCATTTTCATCACAGTAATGAAACAGCACCTGATCATTATCCTGAATTTTCTTTAAAGCATCCGCATCAGCAAAATAATTACCCTCGCCGTGAGCGATCGGAATTTTTAGTGCCTTATCGGGATCCAATAAGGAGGTCATTAAACTATTGGTGGTTGCTGGCTTAAGATAAACATTCCTGCAAATGAACTTCCTGCTGGTATTGTGAAGCAGCGCCCCTGGCACTAATCCTGCCTCAGCCAGGATCTGAAAACCATTACATATTCCTAAAACATACCCCCCCTTATTAGCGAATTGTATGATCTCCTGCATTAAAGGAGAATATTTAGCAATAGCGCCTGAACGAAGGTAATCGCCGAAAGAAAAACCACCAGGTAATACTACAAAATCAACGCCCTGCAAATTATGATCTTTATGCCACAAGCGAACCACTTCCTGGCCCATTACCTGTTCTAGAACATAAATAATATCTTCATCACAGTTCGATCCAGGGAAAATTACAGCTCCGAATTTCATTATTTGACTATTTTGTTTAGCTCCGGCACAAACTCTTAACCCGTACCGGTTTATGCTACAAATCTATTTAAATTTTGAGACTGCTAAGGCTTTTTAGTGTTAAAAAAGGTTAAAAGGTTGCTTCGCTGCGCCTGCCTACCGCAGGCAGGCTCGCAAAGACAACAGAGCACGAACAAGAGAAGGCCGAAATATTAATCCAAGAAGTCAACTGGTAGTTTGCTGCGCTCGCAAGGACAACATGGCTAATCCAAATTCGCAATCGCGTGTCCTTGCGAGCGCAGCGAAGCAACTAGAAAATCTGAAAGTAGATAATCCCCCCAACAAGGATGAGATACATACTTTCATAGAGCCACCGTTTTCCTGCATGTAAAAAGTAATAGGCCATTAGTACCGCGGCCGGTGGAGCGCACAAAAGGAAATGATATAACCTTAGGTCTTGCTTCAAATAAAAGGATACAAGACCGATGACGAACATGAAAAATAACAGCTGGAATGATTTGCGGAGGTGGACCACGCTTCGGAAGAAGTTCGTTTGGAGCTGAAAAAACCCAAGGATTAGTATGACGACTACCGGAATTAGAACAAGAGTATCATAGAGGTTGATACGCAGGTTAGTTGGGAATTTAGAAGCAAGAGGCAACCAGATCCTGTAAAACTGATCAAGTGAATCATTCCAGTAGTAGAATACTCCCAGAAAGAAGAAAATAGTTATGAAACCGGTTATAACCGCAAGCCACTCCCTCCAGTTAAAGGGCCTGAATATAATGAGGCTGATCCAAAGAAGCGGCAGCATAGCAATAAACGGAAAATATATCAGTGTACCCAACGCAACCATCATACCCAGATCATACATTACCGACCGTACCTCATCCCGTTTATAGATGCTGAGAAACTTCTCCATCATCCACAGTAAAAGAAAATTGCAGAACAGAGCCGGGCTTAGTATCAAAAAGGGTATAAATAAACTCCCGGCGGAAACATATACCAAAGCCGGCAGGTAAGTGGACTTTCCAAGAAGGTTATATGAATTGATGATCCTGTTGAAAATGAGTGACTGGACCAAAAGCAGGAAAGCAGCCAGGTAAATATTAGTCAGGGCTGGAAAGCTATTCTCAGGTATTGGAACCAATAGCTTCGCAAACGGCTCAATGAAATCGACACTGACCTGATCAGGCAAGTGTATGAAGATACCTGATCTCAGTAAAAGCGTAATCCCCGTAAGAAAAATAATATTAACAGGATTGATACTGCGGAACTGCTTAATCATACATCAGATGACATTTGCCACAATATTAAGATAAAAGCTTGATAAGTGGAAAGTTGAAGGTGGAGAGTGGAGAGTTTTTATCGCAGGAATTTGGTTCAGCCCTTATGATGTTAACGTCGAAGAAGAGGAAGTTTAATCAAGTGGAGAGTGGAGAGTGTCCACAAAGCTTCAAAGTTTCAAAGCATTGAAAATGGAAAGCCTGTCTGCCGTCAGGCAGGCTAAAAAACGCTGGCAGGTATCCGATATGCCACTGTCAACTCTTAATTCTGAACTCTCAACTTCTTCCTGACTCGTCCTTAATTAGGTTGACAGTTTTTATAAAGATAAATACATTTATTGT
>NZ_JBBJNI010000192.1:0-2685 GCF_037719425.1 Daejeonella sp.
ATGAAAAGTTGTCAAAATATTATGAACCATAATTAAATTGCTACTACACTAGGTTAGAGTTCCAGTGACCGCTAGGAAAAGAATGCTATCTTCTAATATTCGATGGTCCTGCGTCACCTGCTTATAATTGAGAACATTTTATTATTTTAACCATCGACTTTTAACATCCAAGGGTATGTGTACACCTATCTAAAACTTATCTAAGACTAATGGTTCCCTTGACTGCGGCCATTGATAAAATTCTCTCGTATTTATTGATTCAGACTTTTTCATCGTGTTACATGGTGATAATCCAAGGTTGTGCATATGCCATGCGTTGACATCCTTGTGCGGCTCGTAAAGCCCATTCTTCGGAATATGTTGCAGGCACTCTTCCGTTTGGAAAAAATCCGCCAGGGCCTTTGTCGCTTTCTTTCCGGCATCGTCATTATCCATCCAGGTATAGGCGATGCGATACCCATAATTTTTAATATACGGCGTGGCAAATTTCAGGCAGGACAATGAGTTCAGCACAATTGTATCCCCGTCAAATTTGAGAATATTCTGGTGCGCCAGCGCAGAAAGATAATCCATGAACCCTTCAAATAAGTGGATATCATCCGGCTTTGGTATGTTGCCGCGAATGAAGGTGATGGTTTTAGGACGGATACAGCCTTTGAAAAAAGGGTTCCTGATTTCATAGCCGCCGTCCTCGTTGGCAAAGCCCAAGGCGAAAAAGTCCTTTTTATTTTGCCTGTTATATAACGACACTTCTGATATGTATGGAGAGGCAATATCCAACGGGATGCCACGTCCTGTAAGATAATTAATCAGCGCAGGATGTTGAATGGCTTTTACTTTTTTAAGGACAAGAGGCGTCTCGTTTGCCTTGGCCTTATCCACAACGGCAATAGGCTGGATGGATGGCGTATAACCGGCCATGTTCCTTAGCCAGCGTAGCGCATCGGGAACGGTATGCGATTCATTCTGGCTTTCCAGCCAGGCGCAGGTTAGCTCTATAATACCGCCGCCTTTGCCGATGCCGAAATCATACCAAAGATTTTTAGCGTTATCGACCTGAAAGCTGGGTGTCTTTTCATGGCGGATAGGTGAAAGATAAGTGGCTTTATGGCCGTTATCCCGAACGGGCTTGCAACCGATCTTTTCCAGTATCAGGGCAAGCGGTATCCTTTTCGCTTGTTCAATATTCATGCGAATCTCCGTGTTAGAAGAAATTAAAATGGCAAACGGATTATTTTGCTTTCAGCTGATTTTCTAAGAACCGTTCCAAAGAGGAAAGGCGATAGCGCACGGCGCGGCCTACCTTAATCGGCGCAAGATCATAACGTTTCGTGCAATCCCATACCGCCAGCGTGCCGGGGGATACGTTCAGGTATTTTGCAGCAGTTTTTCGGTCAAGCAAGGGCTCGGGCAAAGTTTCAGGGTTCATTTAAACATCCTTGTGAGTTGTTGCAGAAATAGAATAAAATACATATTGTTTGCAATTTTTTAAATCGCGCTAGAGGTGATAATCGAAGAGACTTTCTTTCGTCAATAAAAAGCGTTTTTGTTAATAACAAATAATAATCGAGTATGCATGCGCGTTAGCTGATTTTATTGACAAGCAGAAATCATGTGATGGATATCATGCCGTTCTTATAATTAAAAAACGCACTTGGACATGCATTGCTTATTATCATTTAAATAATTAAACAGGCTGATCGTTATGCTTAGAATGTTTAATGGAGATTATTTCTGACAACTACAATTCGTTTTAATCAAAAATTATGTCTGGAAACTCTGATAAAAAAGGCGATTCGCATGATGAGAAGGCGGAAAAACGTCATGCAAACCCAGATATGCATGGCAAACAAAAAAATGATTAAAATTTGCAGACGCTTGATATAAAGAAAATTTATGGGCTGGAGGTAGGATCAACAAGCTGATCCGCAAATTCCTACTATGGATCGACTACATTATTGAGCCTGTTCTCATCCATCCTGGGTTGATCTCGTTGATATTAGTGCATGTTCACTCTATACTTCTGAATAATTACCCCTTGATAAATCATCTTGCACCATATTAGAATTTTTTAATCAAAGCCTACTCATGCCAGATGTATACAGCATCACATAAATGAAAAAAGCCGCCTCATTGCTATTGAGACGGCCTTTTTACTATAACCAACAAATTATTCCTTCACAAATTTCATCATCACTTTTTCGTTGCCTTGTGATACTTCAGCGAAGTAGACTCCCGGCTTGTAGTTGCTACCCAATGTCAACGAAGTCGAATAGACATTATTCCTGATCTCAACTATTCCTCCAATTGCATTATAAATCTTCACAATGGCAGGCTTATTTATTCCGCTTCCGATAGTAAGCGTGAAATAATTACTACTTGGGTTCGGTAACATTTTTGCCTGCAGCTTCTGAACTAGTGAAACTTGGGGCTGGGCTACCAAAGTGTTGACTACCCGTGCATTCTGCGCTTCCGTTGTGGCTATTTTTTTCAATACCTCAATTGCGCATATTGAAGGTTCGTTTAGACCATTTGGTGTTGCCGATGTGAAATCGATATTTAGTGTACCATCAGAAACGGTTGTCTGAATCACTTCTGTTGTAGCAGCATTTGTAGCATGAGTTTTATTCCAGATATCATAATCATGCAATAGTTTGAGCTTTGTTATTCGGGAATTAAAAAAAG
>NZ_JBBJNI010000192.1:2695-6615 GCF_037719425.1 Daejeonella sp.
TACAGTCGCTCCCTCCATCAATACATCAAATTTGCGTTGATTGGATCCACCCCAAAAACTTTCAGAAAAATGAAGAACTACAGTGTAATCACCATTGGCCACTGG
This sequence comes from Daejeonella sp., assembly GCF_037719425.1. GTDB lineage: Bacteria > Bacteroidota > Bacteroidia > Sphingobacteriales > Sphingobacteriaceae > Daejeonella. The sequence continues at coordinate 2,801 of NZ_JBBJNI010000192.1, forward strand.
AAGATTATAATACACATGACCACTGCTTCCCCAACGCTCTGATTGATAAATATTGTCGTTTGTTGTGTTGCTGATTGATGAGCCGGTAGTACTTGTGTTACCTGGTGAAGGAGAATATAAAGTGTCAGCAGAGAATACTCCAAGATCATTTGAGACCTGGCCACCTCCGGAATTTATGCGATATACAACTGGTATAACTTCGATACCACATACCTTTGCTTCATTCGCGCCGCCTGAACCGGTCCTGGCGTCGAAGTAGATTGTCAAGGTGTCATCTGCTACGGTTGTATTAAAGGTTTCGAACGTCGCTGTATTCGATCCGACTTTCGCGTAGATGTCATAATTATCTTTAACCAGCACATTTTCGATCTTGATGTCAAACTTCCTTTGACCGGTGGCTCCCCAGAATGTTTCGGCAAAATGCAACACAACTTTATATTGCCCATTTGCAATAGGCAATTTGTAGGTCATTTCACCTGAACTGCTAAAGCGTTCTGTTTGATATAAAGCATCATCAGTGGTACCGGCGATAGCATTGCCGGTAGACGCAGTATTACCAGGTGAAGGCGAAAATGATGCATCTGCAGTAAAGTTGCCTAGTGAAGTGGTTATAGCTCCACCGCCCGCGTTGATCCGGTAACTTGTGGGTGTTCCGCTTGCTGACGCGTAATGAAGAATAGCTCCTCTAATTGGTTGCAGGGTTATTGAGTTAGGATAATATGTGCCGGCCAAAGTGTAATAGTTAGCACCTAACGAAACCGAAGTAGCGCTCGTGGTTGGATTGGTAACCAGCCGAACTGAATCATTAGGAATGACTTGCATTGTTGAATGAGCGTCGTAACCTTGTGTACTATAAGCTGACTGCCAGGACGCGAGAGTATAATCCGCTTCGGAAGTGGTGGTCATGCCGTCAGGAGTAACGACAAGGTAAATGATATTTCCCGCCTCAGGACGACCGTAATAATTAGAATCAATTACACCAAAAGAGTTAATCTGTCCCGTATATCTCGTTTGATTATAAAGTAGACGTTCACCTGACAGTGCATAAATGGAATTATAAGTAACATGTAAATCCTGAATTGGCTGTGTCGGCCCTGCATTATCGTGAACCAGGCCAATGCCTGCGCCCTGAGTTTTATAAATTGAGTTCCGTCTTATATTGATCTGGTGAGCATTGTGCAGGAAAATCCCAAAACGCGAAGCATTAGAAATAGTATTGTCAACGATATCGACATAGCCAGTCAGATCATCCATATAAATGCCTGGTTCGCCGCCATAATTATGAGTTGAAGTGCTCAGGCTGTTGCCAATGCTGTTGGTGATAATGTTGCCAGAAACAACCCTGCCAACCAGATTTTCCCCGTTGGTATAAATCCCTCCGCCATCAGTTAAGGTTAGCCCGGCTGAATCAACAATATTGCCTCTTACTTGAGCATATTTGCCCGCAAATGTAATTCCGCAATAACCCACCCTCCTGACGATATTTGTATCAATGATAATACTGTCGCTCGCAATTGAGACATCGCCATAGCAAAGAATACCATCACGTTGCTGGTTATTGCTTTGTCCCAGCTGAGGGATCAATCCACAATCCGTGATCGTATTGAACCTGATTTTCGTGTAAGACGAATAAATGTTTTTTATGCCAGTATTTGAAATGTTGGTAATGGTGTTATGTTCGACCGTCATTCGAACGGTTTGGTCAAATGAAATCGCGTCAATACCAATTTGGGAGAAATCGCAATTGGTGATGGTCCAATTTTGTACCAATCGGCCTCTCATCGCATCACCGTCGTAACCTGTGATAGCAAGATTATCAAAAGATAAATAATTGGGCGAATACTCGCATTTGATAAAGTTTTCCGAAGTGGCGGCTTTGACATTAGACGGCGTGGCGACAGAATAAACAGTCAGCGTATGTCCGACAGTGTCATAATACCATTCGCCTGTGCTATCAAGCGTGTTCGGATCATTTTGAATAAAGAATCCATTTCCATTGACCGGGGTGTTGACATTGTCAGAATAAAAGAAAATGGTTGTGCCATAGTGAGAAGCAATTCTATTCATATCGAAATCGTAATCGTTGATCCTGATGGCGAGTTCGGCATTGGTCCAGTCATGGGTGGAAGATGGCAGACCTGAACTGGTAATATGAAGCCGGTCAGAATGGCTATCGACCGTTAAATATCCAGAATTCGGATAGCGTCCCATTGGTGTTGTTACCCCGCCAAGCGTTACAAGGTTTAACCTGGAACCACTATTACACGACGCCACCCATTTGTGACTTCCAGACGAAGTTTCGGTCCAAGACGATAGCGATACCAGCCCCGTAAAAATCGGCTTGTTTCCACTTCCATAGGCGCCATAAATAATTGGATTGCCGGATGAACCGGCGTGAGTAGCGCTGATAGTTCCCACAAACGTATCACCACGTTTAAAAAGCACCTGGTCTCCAGGCATAAGGTTTAAGCTGTTTAGTTTTCCTAATGTTTGCCAGGGTGTGGTGCTAGTATTGCTTCCATTATTATCATCGCCGGCACTGGTCGAAAAATAATAAATCGCTGAAAAGGAACTCACCGACTTAAAGAAGAGAAGCAAAAGTATAAATGACTTTAATGAGAAGCCGCTGTTAAAGAAAGTAAATTTTTTCATTTGATAACAATTTAAGTATTGAAAGGATATATAACGCACAGTGTCAAACACGATATCGCATCGTGAGATCTTGGGTTCGGACATGCCCCGGTCAGCATAGACAAAGGAGCCCTCTTCCATCGCAAAGACTACAATGAATAGGTACAATAACGTGCATGTCGACTTGCCAGTCAATACATGAACGGCTCAATGTATTGCCATGAATGAACGTTCCATTCAGATGTCAGGCCACGGAAAGGACGATAGCTCGAATGCTGAGGATATAGCGAGGAGTAAAACTTATTAAGCAGTGTTACAATCCAGACTTAATAAATTAATCAAGATGTCGTTAAAAGATCAGCAGAGCTTATAAAAAAATCAATTCGGATAAACAGAGATGTGGAGGTTTTTCATTTTTTTTCAATTTTTGTTTAAGGTTTAAGGTTTAAGAGAATGCAATAGGCGATGCATTGACAACCCTAAAGTAGTAAAAAAGATTGATGGGCAAATTTTTAATCAATAAATTTTCTGTTACCAAATTAATTCGTTCTTAACACCATTTGTTATACCTCGCTGAATTTTTGGAATAATCGTTTTTAATATCTTAGGCATAGCTTCACCAAGAATAGCAAATGATAGTGGGACGACGCCTTTGATGGATCAAAACCTCTGGCAGCACTGTTGTCTACAATCCTTTGAACTTACCGTCGTGGCAGTATTATTATACTGAGATAAAATAACTCCTTATTGGCTGTTGAACATGGCGTTCGTCGCTTTCTGCATTGCATGACGAACAGGGTCTAAATTTAAACGCGCATAAACCTGTGTGGCCTGAAGCGATTTATGCCCCAGGCTCTTACCGATGATTTGTAAGCTGGCCCCCGTCAAGGCTTGAAAACTGCCGAATGTTCGGCGCAAATCATGGACATGAACATCCATTAAGGCGATCCGCAATGTTATTTGCTCATGTTTGGTTCGGGCTGTCACTTTTTTAAATACATCGTCGACTTCCTTTGGGCTAATTATTCTTAAATCATCAGGCACTATAAGATGTGATAGATTGGGATCATTTGCCCAAATTTGCAATGAAGCCTTTTGCAACACCCGTGCCCATTGCTGCCGGTAATAACAGGGCAAACGCATTATAATTCTTTTGCGGTATTAAGCAATTGGAACACGTAATC
>NZ_JBBJNI010000041.1:0-4131 GCF_037719425.1 Daejeonella sp.
TCACTATAAAGCAGTTTGGGGATGAGATCATCAAGCTTACGGGAACAAAGCAGAAAATGGTGTTCAAAGAGCTTCCCACTGATGATCCCAAACAGAGGCGCCCGGATATCACCAAAGCAAGGAACATCCTGAACTGGGAACCTAAGGTGGGACGAGCAGAGGGCTTGAAAATCACTTACGAGTATTTCAAATCATTACCTGAAAAGGAAATTAAACACAAAGACTTTACTTACTATAATAATAAATGAAATAAATACGGCCGCTAGATTTATGAGGTTGCGATCTATATGGTGGAGCTTTTTAAGTTCTATAAAACCGGGAAATAAATCAGACAATGGATAAGAATTCAAAAATATATATAGCCGGTCATAGCGGAATGGTTGGTTCAGCTTTAGTACGAAAATTGCACGGGCAAGGATATACAAATTTGGTAAAGCGAAGATCCACTGAACTTGACCTCAGAAATCAGAAAGATGTTGCCGCTTTTTTTAAAGAGGAAAAGCCAGAGTATGTCTTTCTAGCTGCCGCTAAAGTAGGAGGTATAATTGCTAATAACACATACAGGGCAGACTTCCTGTATGAGAATCTTATGATTCAGAATAATGTCATTCACAATTCTCATTTACATGATGTAAGAAAGTTAATGTTCCTGGGTTCAAGTTGTATTTATCCTAAGCTGGCGCATCAACCATTAAAAGAAGAATATCTTCTAACTGGTTTATTAGAACCTACCAATGAACCTTACGCAATCGCCAAAATAGCCGGGATAAAGATGTGCCAAGCTTACCGTGAGCAATACGGCTGTAACTTTATTTCGGTGATGCCTACTAACCTGTATGGGATAAGCGATAATTACCATTTGGAGAATTCGCATGTTCTGCCGGCGCTAATAAGGAAGTTTCATGAAGCAAAAATTGGAAACAACAAATTTGTCACCATTTGGGGGACAGGCACGCCTAAACGCGAATTTTTATATGCAGACGATCTGGCAGATGCATGCTGCTTCCTAATGGGAAAATATAATGACTCGGAACTCGTAAACATAGGAATTGGCGAGGATATAAGTATCAAAGACCTTGCAATGTTATTAAAGGAGATCATTGGATTTGAAGGTAAACTTCAATTTGATGAGACGAAGCCGGACGGAACGCCAAGGAAGTTGTTGGATGTATCGAAGCTGCATGGTTTGGGATGGAAGCATTCGACGGAGTTGAGGGAAGGTATTAAGATTGCGTATGGGGATTTTTTAGGGGGAAGTTCTTTAGAAAACAAAAGATGATAAGGGAATAGTTAAAGCGTGATAGAACCTGATATATTTGCAAAGGAAAACAGCCGGATGTTTGCTGGCTGGTCGCCAATTAACACAGAGGGCACAGAGATTTTCACGGAGGGCGCAGAGTCACTAAGCGGAAGGAAAGCGCAAACATCAATGCGAATCTTATGTGACGGTGGTAAAACCTGGCTATTTTACGAACCTAACGATCTGGTTATTTGTATAGAAACAGATCCCTCTGCTGTAAGATACGTGTAAACGTGCGGATTATATATGCAAATAAACTAAAAAGTCGATCATTTTAAAGCGAACGCCAGGGAGTTCACGAAGGGCGAATACATCTAAGGCTTCTTCGTGTTTTTCCTCCCTGTTCTTTGTGTTAAAAACCTGGATGCGAAGCAGCCAGATAAATTGTAATAATAAATAATATATGAAAACAGCATTAGTTACTGGAATTACTGGCCAGGATGGAGCTTATCTAACAGAATTTCTTTTGCAAAAAGGATATTTCGTACACGGAATTAAAAGAAGAAGCTCGCTCTTTAATACCGATAGAATTGATCATTTATATCAGGACCAGCACGAAGGTAATTTACGTTTGAAGCTGCACTTTGGTGACCTAACTGATTCGACTAATCTGATCCGGATTATCCAGGAAACGCAGCCGGACGAAATATATAACCTGGCTGCAATGAGCCACGTTCAGGTCAGCTTTGAAACGCCCGAATATACTGCCAATGCTGACGGCCTTGGTACATTAAGAATTCTTGAAGCCATCCGAATCCTCGGATTGGAGAAAAAAACCCGCATATACCAGGCTTCAACTTCTGAATTGTATGGTTTGGTTCAGGAAGTGCCACAATCGGAAAGAACGCCTTTCTATCCACGCTCTCCATATGCTGTCGCGAAAATGTACGCCTACTGGATCACCGTGAATTATCGGGAAGCGTACGGCATGTATGCGTGTAATGGGATTCTGTTTAATCACGAAAGTCCGATACGTGGGGAAACTTTTGTGACAAGGAAGATCACCAGAGCCGCGGCTAAGATTGCCTTAGGTCTTCAGAAATGTTTGTATCTCGGTAACTTGTCAGCTCAGCGCGATTGGGGTCACGCTAAAGATTACATCGAGGCGATGTGGTTAATTCTGCAGCAAGACAAGCCAGAGGATTTCGTAATCGCTTCCGGGATCACTACGACGGTACGTGATTTCGTAAGAATGGCTTTTGCGGAACTGGGAGTGCACGTAGAATTCAGTGGTAAAGATCAGCATGAAAAAGGGGTGATCATCGATGTTAATACGGAAAAATGCAGCGAAGTAGGCTTCGACCCTTCATTTTTAAAGTCAGGCCAAACAATCGTTAAAGTAGACCCTAAATACTTCAGACCCACAGAAGTTGATCTGCTTATTGGTGATCCTACGAAATCAAATACCAAATTGGGATGGAAGCCAAAGTACGATCTTGCCGGGCTGGTTAAAGAAATGATATTATCGGATCTGCACTTAATGAAGAAGGATGAATATTTGAAAAAGGGTGGATTTGAGACATTGAATTACTTTGAATAGGGACGAGTTTTTTGAATTCACGTTTCGTTTTTTACCGCAGAACCCGCAAAGTAGACGCAGAGGGCGCAGAGATTAAAAAAAATTAACACCTTTCAAAATTGTTAAACTTTGACTTTGCGTCCTCTGCGAAAATCTCTGCGCTCTCTGCGGTTAAATTGCCGATCGGGCTAGCCCGCATGCCCTCCGCTCAGCCAGGGAATTCGCAACAGGCACCCCACTGCAAAACAATAAGAATTTCTATACCTTTGCCCCTCTAACAACTCTTGATGAAAGGAATTATCCTCGCCGGCGGCTCCGGTACCCGTTTACACCCCTTAACCCTGGCAGTCAGCAAGCAGCTAATGCCTGTTTACGATAAGCCGATGATCTATTACCCCCTTTCAACCTTGATGCAGGCGGGCATTAATGAGGTCTTGATAATCTCAACACCGCATGATCTGCCACATTTTGAAAAGCTTCTTGGGAATGGTCATCAGATAGGATGTAAATTTTCATATGCCAAGCAGGCGGTACCAAACGGGCTCGCCCAGGCATTTGTAATTGGGGAGAAATTCATCGGTGATGATGATGTGGCTCTGATCCTTGGCGATAATATATTCCATGGCGATTCTATCACAAATCTGCTCCCAACTATTAAGTCACCAGAAGGGGGGGTGGTGTTTGCTTACCAGGTATCTGACCCGGAAAGGTATGGGGTTGTGGAATTTGACGATAAGTTTACTGCTTTGTCAATCGAGGAAAAACCTGCTTCACCTAAATCACATTATGCTGTTCCTGGCTTGTATTTCTACAATAATTCCGTGGTTGAGATCGCTAAAAATATTAAGCCTTCTCCAAGAGGAGAATATGAGATAACCGACGTAAACCGGGAATATTTGTCCCAGGGAAAACTAAAAGTGGGTGTTTTAAGCCGCGGCACTGCCTGGCTTGATACCGGAACTTTTAACTCACTCATGCAGGCAGGGCAATTTGTGCAGGTTATTGAGGAGAGGCAGGGCTTGAAGATCGGGTGTATTGAGGAGATAGCCTTTCAAATGGGGTTCATTAATGCTCAGGAATTGAGAACTATAGCAGAACCGCTGAGGAAGAGTGGATATGGGGAGTACTTGATTAAGTTGACAGTTGACAGTTGCTCCGAAGGAGTCCCTACGGGAAGAGTTGAGAGTTGATGGTTGAGAGTTGAGAGTGGAGAGGCTGTTCCCCGATTTAGTCCCGGATCAAGTCCGGGATGGATCTCCTCAGTGGAAGGGGTAAACCGGTAATCAGTAATCAGTATTCAGTATTAATCGGT
>NZ_JBBJNI010000041.1:4231-28657 GCF_037719425.1 Daejeonella sp.
CTGGGCGGAGAGGCTGTTCACGAATTAGTCCCGGATCAAGTCCGGGATGGATCTCTCAGTGGAAGGGGTAAACCGGTAATCAGTAATCAGTATTCAGTATTAATCGGTCTGGGCGGAGAGGCTGTTCACGAATTAGTCCCGGATCAAGTCCGGGATGGATCTCCTCAGTGGAAGGGGTTAATCGGTATTCAGTATTTAGTAATCAGTATTCAGTTTAAGAAGGCCCTTAACGGCACGATTTACCAAAGTTTCAAATCTGAACTTTTTATATGTTCTTCATTCTTTCAAACGTGCTCGATTTTCTGTTATCTCCGCTTGTGTGGATCATAATCCTATTTTTAGCGGGCTTTATCGTTAAACAACCTGTTTTAAAAAAACGATTCATCTATTCCGGAATTTTTCTGCTCTTTATCTTCAGCAATCCTTTCCTGGCAGGGGAAGCTTTCCGGGCATGGGAGGGTGAGCCTAAACCTTTAAGTAGTGTGGGCTATTATGATACTGGTATAGTTTTAACCGGCGTTGCTTTTAGCCGGTCATCAGCGCCGGACAGAGTCTTTTTTTCAAAAGGCGCCGACCGGGTTTTGCACGCGGTGCAATTATATAAGATTGGAAAGATTAAGAAAATCCTCATCACTGGGGGCTCAGGTTCTTTAACAAAACAGAACAAAAGTGAATCTTCAAGGTTGAAAGAGGTGATGTTGTTTTGTGGTGTTCCAGATTCTGTCATTACTATTGAGGAGAAGTCACGTAACACCCGCGAAAGCGCGAGGTATACAAAGGAATTGACTGAACAAAATGGGTCGAAATTCCTTTTAATCACTTCCGCCTTTCACATACCGCGGTCTTTAGGATGTTTCAGGAAAGTTGGAATGGATGTAGAGGGGTATGGCGTGGATTATTACACGGGAGATCGATCTGTTGATTTTGATTCCCTGGTTCCGGATGGAAATGCGATGCATATTTGGGAAATTTTAATTCATGAACTGGCCGGTTATGGGATTTATAAATTGATGGGGTATTTATAGGCTCACTTTAGATTTGCACACTAAGTGTGATGACCTATGGATTTGTATTATTGCTCGCTACCTCATTATGCGGAAGATTGATTACAGGCTTAGGGTCATTAGCAATTTCAACAACCAGGTTTCCCCTTAAGGTAATGACATTTACTAAAGACTCTACGGCTCCCAAGTCTGAACTGCCTGTGCGGATTTTTTGGAGGGTCCCTGCCTACCGGAAGCTACCCTGTACACATATCTTTTGTTGACGCTTTCGCGAGGATGACAATTTTTGGTGGAACATAAGGGGGGATGAAGGCGGCATGCGCCCGCCTTCATCCCCCCCCAATCTTTATAAAACGTCTGTCATCCCTGCGAAAGCCTGCCTACCCACAGGCAGGCAGGGATTTCCTCAAAGACGCGGCTCAGCCCGCGTCTTCTATGAATAATCAATTCAAGCTGGTTCGATACCTCAGCTAAGCTGGAGGCAATTGATGCCAATTCGTAAACACAACAGCAATTCCGGAGATAAATACTTGTGTGTACAGGGTAGCTACCGGAAGGCAGGCAGCCTCCACTGGAATATTAATTAGCAAACGAGGAGGTTTCAGCCTGCGCTGGAATGACAATTGCTTTGTGGAAAATAAGGAGATTCCAGCCTTCGCTGGAATCTACCTGGAATGCTTGGTAAACCATCCGGCGGCAAGATCGAGCCACTGAGGATTGGTTTTGTTAATCAGATTGTTTTTCCAGCTTCGCTGCCAGGTTTTTATCTGTGTTTCCTTTTTGATGGCTTGGTTGATATCAGTGAAAGTTTCATACCAGACTAGCTTATTGCAATTGTATTTGCTGGTAAAGCCGTACACGAGCTTTTGCTTGTGTTCAAATACCCTCCTTCGGATGTTATTTGTAACCCCGATGTACAACACGTTATTATACTTGTTAGTCAGCATATACACATAATACTCCTTCATCCCTGAAAAATAAGGGACAAGTAGTTGAATAAAGAAGATAAATGTTTGATGTGGCAATATCATTTAGCAATGGGCCATTACGATTCCAGCGAAGGCTGGAATCTCCCTATTACCCTAAAAATTTTTGTCATTCCAGCGAAGGCTGGAACCTCCAGTCCTTTAAGTTATTAAGTTAATGATATTGCCCCTTAAGGACCTCCTTTAACCAAGTTTTTTCCTTAAGTTGCCGGTCTCAAGTTGCACCGAATTATGCATCTGGAACGGCGATTCGATTAAACAAATTGCTTGCAAGGCCGGGTCTTAATAGAAAGTCGAGAAGGCACGTGCACCTAAAGTAAAAACAAATTAGTTTAAGGGGTGTTTGGAGAATGCGTGCAAGGATAATTAGTGGGTATAACTCATGTTAAGTCATGTATTTATTACTTAGATAATGGCTTAGGCCAGTTTTTTTTTATATTATTGTTTTCGTCATATTTCTTTTTGTTTCATTTTAACGCCTCACATTTAATGAACCATGGTCTGAGCATTTTTATGCCCTTTTATAATGATGCAGGAACGGTGCGACGAATGATCACAGAGGCTCATTACTATGGCAACAAGCTTACTGATGATCTTGAAATTATCGCTGTGAACGACGGGAGTAGAGATCATACTTTAAGGGAACTGAAGCAAATACGGAAGCAATTCCCCAAGCTGAAGATCGTATTCCATAAAAAGAATAGGGGGTACGGTGCTGCATTACGCTCGGGAATTGCTAATACTACTAAACAATGGGTATTTTACACAGATGGGGATGCTCAGTACCACTTTGACGAGCTGGAAAAGCTTTGGCTGATGCGGCATGATTGCGATGTAGTGAATGGGTATAAATTACACCGGTCGGATAATCTCATGCGGAAAGTTGTGGGTTCACTTTATAGCAGGATTATTAAAAAGATCTTCAACACCCCCATTACCGATGTTGATTGTGATTTCAGGCTGATAAGAGGTGAAATTTTGCGCTCTCTGGAACTTCATTGCAACAGCGGAGCTATTACGGTAGAGCTGGTGAAAAAGCTGCACATGAAAACCAATAAATTCAAAGAGGTTGGTGTCAATCACTATTCTCGAGAGTATGGCCGCTCAACTTTCTTTACACCGGTTAATATTTTTCGGACTGTGAGAGAAGAGTTTAGTTTACGTAAAGAATTTAGAAGGGAGCTTTAGTCGTGTTATGAAGGGTTTCTTCTATATTGATAAAACAGATTTTTTACGTATTTGCGCTATCTTTTTTGTGACGAGGGTACTCATCCTGGTCATGGGAGCCCTCAGTTATTCCATGTTCCCTGAAAACGGAGAAGTTCATCAGAAAAAAACGATTTCGGAAGTTTTGGATCTAAAAAATACCTGGGACAGGTTTGATTCAGGTTGGTATATTACACTTGCGCGGGAGGGCTATCCCCAACGTGCCTTTACTGACGATGTGCAGGAAACCTGGGGATTCATGCCTCTATATCCAATGTTAATGAATGGAGTCTCCAGGCTAACGGGTTTGAATTTATTTGTAAGCGGCCTGGTGGTTTCTAACATCTGCGCTTTCCTGGCCATGCTCTTTTTTTATAAGCTTGCTGAAGAGAAATTCGGAAAGGGAATACGGGCGGTTACGCTCCTAATGATATCAGCAGGGGGTTTTTATCTCAATATTGTATACCCCTCAGGTCTTTTTGTGCTCCTTACAGCGATGGTATTTTATCTCACTTACAGGCAACAATATAGCTGGGCATTGATCATCGCGGGTTTGGCCTCGGTTACCCGGATACAAGGGTGCCTGCTTTTTGTTATTCCGTGTATTGAAATCCTGATTACTTACGGACGGAATAGCTACAAGTATTTACCCGCGGTGGTGTTGGGCCTCCTGCCGATGGGTCTTTTTATGGCGTATCTTGCGTATACCTCCGGAGAGCCGTTGGCTTTTATTAACATACAGCATGCCTGGGGAAGTTCAGACTTGTTTCCTTTACAGGGATTTCTGAGTGTTTTCGGGGGTGTTCGACCAGGCGGTTCTTTAACTAACGCCTGTTTCTGGGTCATCATAGTCGGTTCCGTTATTTATTGTTATAAAAGAATGCCACTTTCTTACCTGATTTTTACTCTCCTTTATGTGCTTTTATCGACCAGCAATAATATGCTGTATGGTTCCGCACGTTATATGCTGGGATTACTTCCGGTATTCATCGCGATTAGCATCAGCCCGTATTATATCAGGCAAATTTTTATCCTCATCAATATCTTATTTCTTTCGCTTATGATCAGTGCGTTTGTTACCAATACCATGACTTTCTTATGAGCCTGATGTATTCATCAGAATATGGTCTGATGTACCATTCGGAGGAAAAGCTCTGGTGGTATATTGGCTTGAGGGGAGTTTTGGGGTATTACATGGAGCGTTACTCCGCCCCTAATCATCGCATCCTTGACGTAGGCTGCGGGACCGGGAAAAATATGGAATTTCTGATCTCCCGGGGTTACGAAAATATTGAAGGTCTCGACTATTCGGCGGATGCTATCGAATTTTGTCGTAAAAGAAACCTGAGGCAGGTTCATCAAGGCTCAGTTACTGATATTAATTTTCCTGACAATTCCTTTGATGTAGTTTATTGTATGGATGTTTTGGGATGTCTGGATGAACAGGACAGGACGGCAGCTGCGGCAGAATTGTTTAGGGTGCTAAAACCGGGTGGCGTGTTTATGGCTAATTCGGCATCTTTAAACATATTTCGTTCGCAGCACGACGATGTAGGGAATATAAAGATCCGTTTCAGTAAAAATGAGTTTATCAACTTGTTCAAACTTCATCACTATGAGTTGAAAAAGCTGTCTTACCGCGTGTTTTTCCTATCTCCCCTGGTATTGTTATTCAAATCTGGTAAAAATCTTTTGCGGTTTTTGCAGCCTGGAAAAAAGTCGCAATCAGACCAGGTTATATTCCCCTTTGGCATTAACTGGTGTTTAACACAGGTTCAATTATTGGAAAACAGGTTTTTAAGATATCTTAGCCTCCCTTTCGGCTCTTCTGTATTTATAGTACTCATTAAATCCGGGTCATCGCCAATTAAATCTTAGCCCATCTAATTATTCCTCAGATTCGAAGTGGTTTAATACCTGAGCGATATATTCTATGTCCTTTTTTGTATGTATAACAGATACCGGCAGACTTAAAGTAGTACGGTGGATCTCTTCGGAAAGTGGGAAATGCAGGCCTTTGAACCAGGTAAGGCAAGCCTCTTGTTTGTGAGGAGCTAATGGATAATGAATTTCAGTTTTAACCCCGTTTTTCAGTAAATGTTCCTTTAGTTTATCTCTTCGGGGATGCCGCACATTAAATATATGCCATACGTTATCTATCCCTTTTTGAACTACAGGCAGAACGATATTTTCCTGAACGATACTATTGAGGTAGATATTTGCGAGGGAAGTCTTATGCGCATTTAGCTCGTCGAGGTGCCTGAGTTTAATTCTCAAAAATGCCGCCTGCAGTTCGTCCAGCCGTGAATTGATACCGATGTATTGACTATAGTATTTTTTTTCGGAACCGTAATTTCGCAGCGCTTTTAATTTCACTGCTATTTCTTCATTGTCAGTTACAATGGCGCCGGCATCGCCAAGGGCTCCGAGATTTTTCGTCGGGTAGAAGCTGAATGCTCCGGTGATTCCGAATGTCCCGACTTTTTTTCCTTTGTAAGTTGCTCCATGTGCCTGAGCACAATCTTCTATAAGATGTAAATTGAAACGATTCGCAATATCTTTTAAGGGATCCATGTCACAAGGTTTCCCATACAGGTGCACAATCATTATTGCCCTTGTGAGAGGCAGGATATGAGGCTCGATATTATGCGGATCAATATTATAGGTCTCAATTGAAGGTTCAATTAGGACAGGCTTAAACCCTGCATTTAATATGCTGAAAATGGTGGCGATGTAGGTATTAGAAGGAACCAGGATCTCGGACCCTTTTGGAAGATCTAAAGCAAGTAAGGATAAATAAAGTGCATCATATCCGGAGGCTATTCCAATGCAGAATTTGCTGCCACAGTATTCGGCAAATTCATTTTCGAACAACTCTACTTCATCATCTAATATATACCTTCCCCGTTTCAGAAAGCTTTCAAATACTTCCTTGAAGCGGTCTTCATACGGTGCATTAGCCCTGTTCAGGTTTTCGTATTCAATCATTACTCAAGGATACGGAGTAAAAATGTAATCTTCCGGGTCGTATTCGGTTGAAGCTAAAACCATAAGGATTGCATCTTCAGAGAATTGATCCATGGTGTGCCAGTCTTCGGGTTCTAGTAATAAGCATTTTGATGGATTGTCAAGGATGTACTGGTTTTCCGATAAACCATTATTATTGCGGATGCGGCAAGATCCTTTAATAGTGATAGCCGCCTGAACAGTCGTTTTATGCCTATGTCCGCCGCGTACCGAATTGTCTACCCCGTAAATGTAGAATATGCGTTTTATGTCGAAGGGAATTATTTTTTCGATGACGGTCAAGTTTCCTCTCTTGTCGGTATGAGTTGTTAGATCTATTATTTGAGCCATAAGTTCAGGCAAAAAATGATGGTTTTACAAACATCTTGGAAAAATACATAATTGGTTAGTGATTATGGTAACCATATTAATATGGCTTGCCAAAATTATTTGCTCCAACATATTTGCTCGAATCGAATTATTTGAGGCATCGAGATCGCCCGAAGGAAACCGTCTGGGGGGGACGCGGGACTTGCCATGATGCTAAAGGCATTTCTAAATTTTTAGGATTCATAGTGTTAGGTTCGGTTCATCCCGGCCTCAAGCCGGCTCTCATATAGAGCAAATAGGGGACATTCTTAAGCTATATGACTGAATCTTTGGTCCGTTCCGATGATGTGGTGGCTAAGGTACAAGTTCTAGCGGTGAAAGCTCTATCTCAATTTGGTAACTATCTGGACCAGACTTTTTAGGATTTCGATTTTAAGCTGTTCGTCTGCAGTATCGATCATCGAATTCAGCTGGACCTAGCCGAGGTGTTGCTCTAATAACTTCTGCTCCTGGAAAACAGGCTTCTTTTTTATTTCCATGGAAGTTCAATTCAAATCTAACGTCTTTTTTTCGGGAACCAAATGACTAGCTTCTGAGCCATTTAGTCATTGCTTACCATTTTTCACCCCTATCATCAGGAACTATTCTCCGAAGCGTGTAGATATCTGAATCTCTAAGCTTAACCTTATACTTCTCAAAATTTCTCCAGGGGTCCCAAACAGCACTAATTAATTTACCTGTTATTCCGTCACTATCTGCACTTGCCAGATATACACATAATTCAGCTCCCTTTTCTAAAGGGACTCCTCCGTTTTCTTTTTGCTTCAATGATTGTTCGTATAACATTTCTCCTACCCTTTCCGGTCCTGAATCTAGTATTTCATCGAGCAATCTTGTATTAAGGGCGCCGGGTCCGACAGCATTGACGCTCACCCCAAACTCCGAAAGCTCCTCAGAAAGTGTTTCCATAAAACGCACAACCCCCGCTTTAGAAGCTGCGTAGGCACTCAAATAAGGCATCGGCCTGCTAGCTCCTCCGCCAGAAAGGATAATTATTTTACCTTTCTTTTGCGATTTCATGCTTGGAATCACTGCTTTACATGTTAAAACAGTCCCTTTTAAGTTTATGTCAATAGCGTTGCTCCATTCCTTCCAATTTACATCTTCAATTCTCCCTTTGGGACCGTAGACCCCCGCATTAGCTACCAAAATATCAATACCACCGAATTTATTTAATGCCAATTCAACAAGTCTTTCAGTATCAATATTTTTTGAGATATCAGCCCGAATGCATACTAATTGACCTGGATATAACAATATTTCTTTTAAATGCTTTTCCGTTTCATCCATCTTCGCCTGGTTCCTGGCGCATAAAACAACATTTGCCCCTGCCATTATAAATGCTTTAGCTACTGCCAGTCCGAAGCCTTGGTTCCCTCCGGTTATTATCGCACACTTATTGATTAATTTCATAAAGGTATAGCTATGTAATTACTTTAAATCATTCATCTGAGTAGGGTAGTTGAGCATTCAGCATACCATTTAATATTCCTCCGTCCCTTTTACTTAACAACGTAAAGGGCCCTTTCTCTACCACCTGCCCATTACTGAATACGTATACTTGATCCGCTTTTGCGATTGTTGAAAGCCTGTGAGCCACGATAAGTAGGGTAGTATCTTTTGAAACTTGCTCAATTGACTGCTGAATAAGTCGTTCAGACTCCGAATCCAATGCACTGGTAGCTTCGTCGAGAATTAGTAATTCTGGTTTTCGCACTAATGCACGGGCCAGTGCAATTCTTTGCCGCTGACCACCCGATAACCTCACTCCTCTATCGCCGACAATAGTGTCAATTCCATTAGGTAATTCTTTTACGAATTTATCGGCATTAGCCAGCCGGAGTGCTTCCCAAAGGTTATGTTCGTGTGCCTGTTCTGATGCCCAAAGGAGATTATCCCGAATAGAAGAGTTAAATAGCAACGGATCCTGTGGAACATATCCAATTTTCTCCCGGAAGGAATTTTGCCTTAAATCATTCAATGATACTCCATCAACCAACACCTCACCGGAATCGGGTATCTGGAGACCTAAAACCAGGTCTGTGATAGTTGATTTCCCTGAACCTGATTCTCCAATTAATGCCGTCATTTGTCCTTGCACTATTTCCAGATTTACATTCACAAGCGTGTTCATTCGTCCGGGGTATGTAAAGGCTACATTTTTAAATTCAATACTTCGGTTCAATTTATGGAAAGCATGTTGTCCCTCCACCTCACGGAGACCGGCAGCTTTCTCTCTTAGCACTACAAGTTGCTCATAACTTGGCAGAAAATTTTGAATACTAATTTGGCCTTGCAACAAAGCAGCAAGTATTGGCATTGTCGCAAGGAAGCTCCACATAATTGCCGTTAGTTCAGAAATAGAAACGTTGCTTTTTATAGCGAAGCCTATAGCGACAATTACTGCTACCATTCCCATGGGTTGGAAGAGCTTTGGTATAGCCGTTGCGAGAGTTTGTGATTTTAAGGTTACTTGAATATGCTTGTCAAATGCCCTGAGATAATGTAATCTTGATTGCTTTTGTTTACCAAACCCTAAAACTAGACGCGCTGACTGTAGTAATTCATTCAGGACTCCCATGGCAATATTCCCTGTTTCTGTATTATTCTTCCCCAGCCTATAGCTTAATTTATTCAAAAAAAGAAAAGGAATACCGAAGAGGATAGAAAGTCCAAGTACCGTAACAGTCAATAAAGGATTTAGCCATAAAGGAACCGCAAGAAAAACGGCCAACTGAATCACTTGCGCCATTAGTGTTGCAATGTGGCCCAGAGTATCTCCTATTGTATGGAGTTCTTTGTTAAGGGTATTTAAAAGAACACCATTATCGGCGTTACTAAAAAATCCCCATCTGGCTTTAAAGAATCTTTCCAAAGAATCTCCGAAAAGGCCTTGGATAACAGTATATTTAATTTTTAATATTGCGTATCTAACTGCAACTTCGAGCACTCCTTTTAAAGCATTTAAACCAACAAATAACCCGCCTAACGTCCAAAAGGTTGTAGGCACGTTCAACTCGGCAAATACATGTACAATAAATAATGTGATGCGACTGGATCGATTGAGAGTAGAATCTATCAAATAATCAGCCATCGGAATTATCGCTAACATCGATAAAACAGCTGCAGCACCTTCTATTACTAAGAAAAAGAAAAGTAAGCCAAACTGTTGTGGGTAGCGGTTAAGAAATTCTTTGAATACAGCAATGACACTGGATTGCTTTCTTATTGAAGCCATGTTTTATTATTGCGTAAAAAATGCGCTCCATAGCGTCCTCGGATCTTGCCATGCAATGGAATTCCTCTTTCATCCACCGCCTCGGTTGGAAAAATTTCCCAAAATTTTTTTTGCAAATCCTCATCTTCTTCTTGGCTTTGCCAGGTGCTATTGATCCGTTCAACCATTTCTGTTACTACATCAAGAATCTCCTCCGGAGTATTTTCTAAAAGTTCTATTCCTTCAGATTGATATTCAGATGTAAATAAACTGAAGCCAATCCCGCGGGTAAATATTTCCGAAAGAGATAGTTCTTTTTTATCTGACTTGGAAGTGTAGTGTTTGGAAATTGTAATGAGATTATTAATATAAGAGTAAGAATACCCGATTGGCATTAAATTCACGCAGCAAATGGGCCTTCTGAATAATTTTGGTATACACACCAATCCTTCACCATTCGAAATGAAAAATTCGCATTTGGATGCGATAAATATATCCATGAAATCGCTTTTAAACGTACCGTTTGCATAATCGATTATTTTAGGAGAACTAGTTTCAAATGGTTCCAGGACTTTTTTTCCAACTCGGAGAACATAGTAATCCTGATCTGCTAATGATTCGGCCGCCAGCCTATAATTATTAATAGTTGAATTTCGATAATCATGGTATGCCCAGGAATGACCAACATGATATGCACTATCCCGTACACTTAAACACACGAATCGGCTGCCGGGCGCTATACCCATAGCATGTAATTTTGAACTGCCAAGCTCTTCTTCCTCTTCTGTAAATCGTAGATATGGTGGGAAACGTTCTCTTAGATTATGTACATCTCTATCATGTTGGGTATTGTTGCCAATTTGATGAATTTTTCCTCCCGGAATTAATTGATTTACCTTGTCGATAGGACTGATGAGCCACCTGGGCATTATCATTAAAATGTCCTTCCACATCTTTGCCAATTGCTCATTGCAAATGGGCTTAAACCCAAAGTAAAAAACATCGACATACCTTTGACTTGGAACATTAATACCGGCATCTCGCTCAAAGAGATAAAGCTCAGTGTTCGCCGCGAAATGCCCTATTCGACTACTGATTAAAGATTGAAACCGTATCAGGTACCAGGGTCGAACTAATCGAACTATTAATACGATCGGTATGGCCGGAATAAAGAAAAGAAAGTTGACAAACAGAATGTTTTCAAGTTTTCTGAGCAAAACA
Organism: Daejeonella sp.; assembly: GCF_037719425.1. Lineage (GTDB taxonomy): Bacteria > Bacteroidota > Bacteroidia > Sphingobacteriales > Sphingobacteriaceae > Daejeonella. The sequence continues at coordinate 15,262 of NZ_JBBJNI010000041.1, forward strand.
ATATGCCCCCCTTCTTTAATCTCTTCTATTTGTTTTTTTAACTTAAACGTACTAAACATATATTATCCAAGATCTACATTTTTTTTAGCTTATTACTAAATCTATAGCTCTTGTTCATTTCAAGCTGTGTAGCGGGAATGACACCCGTCAGACAATGTTCACCTTCGAATTTTCATCGACTATTTTCAGCTATTCAGGCCATCATTTGACGCAAACTGCAATTAGGTAGTGAGCTAATTTATCAAAACCAGTATGAACGATCTCATCGTTCATTGAAAACATAAAAACCCGGTTGAAATGTTTTTCCAATGATTTGTGTAGTCGGGCAGAATCGTAATTATTAATATGTCCCAGCTCGGAATGCTTGGAACCATGTTGCCTTGCACCATCGTTCGGTGTTCCGATTACTGCAACCCCATAATCTACGAGGCAATCAGAAAGTCGTGAAAGAAAATCGTGTTCCCTGGCTTCCTCGATATGTTCAATAACGTCTAAACAAGCCAATCCTTCCATTCCATTCTGTACAGGAAGCGGTATGGGTTGCTTAAGAACATCGTGCTGAATAAATTTAATTTTTGAAGCGAAACTTGGGGTGGACTGTTCAATGCATGGTAGTAATACATTACTGGCATGACCGATAAGCCTGTAATCAAAGTCTACACCCAGGATATGTTCTGCTTGTGTATCGACAGCAAACGTTAAAGTTCCCATTCCGTCTCCACAACCAACATCCACAATAGAACGGCAGTTTTTTAACATTTTAGCTGCAAATTTATAGCGAGACAGGAAAAAACATATTCTCTTCGGGTCGTAAATATAACGGTCGACAGTGTTTGGCCCAAGAGTTAAATTCAATCCTGAAGATAAAGCCATTACTTCATCCCAAGTTTTTTTTGTTAGGTCTGACATTAAATTGATTTAGAAAATGTTAAATTACTTATTTGTTGTGTCATCGAAAGCATTTAAGTGGCTATAATTATCTCGGAAAGTATTGAACGTTCACTAATATGGCCCTTTAAAATTGTCGATTCTATCAAGGTGGGCTACATTTCCAGCACTTCTGCCAAGCATGACCATTACAGCCTTAACAATTGTAGCGGCTGTTGGATAGAAAGCTTTTTCAAGAGGTTGTGAGACTGGAGCGGGACATGCTGCGAGAGCAATCCTCCTAACCGGAGCTTTTAAGAAATTAAAACCCTTTTCTGCCGCCAAAGCAGCAATTTCGCTGGAGACACCACACAATTCCCAACTCGTATCTGCAACAACTAGATGTCCGGTTTTTTTTATCGAGTTAAGGATTGTTTCTTCGTCCAGTGGGCTGATGGTTCGAAGATCTACAACTTCCGCTGAAACTCCCTGACTCTCGAGTTCAGTAGCGGCGTGTAGCGCTTCATAAGACATAAAAGATGTCGCGACAATAGTAACGTCCGAGCCCTCTCTGATAATATTTGCTTTGCCCAGAGGTACCGGAACACTGTCCTCGGGAACTTCGCCCAAGGTATCATAAAGCGTTCTGTATTCTAGTATGACGACGGGACCATTGTGACGTAGGGCACTGATCATTAATCCCTTCGCATCTGCTGGAAATGCAGGCATAACGACTGTCAAACCTGGGAAATGCGCTAATGTAGACTGCAAGCTTTGAGAATGAGTTGACCCTTGGCCCCATCCCCGACCTATTATCATTCTAACAACAACCGGAACAGTACCGCCATTACCTCCGAACATATACTTCCATTTCGCTGCCAGTTGAAGTAACATGTCAAAAGACAAAAACATAAAGTCGGCTCGGGGAGAAACAATTATTGGCCGTTTGCCAACAGCGGCCGCTCCAATTGCAATTCCCATCAGTGCATTTTCCATTGCGGGAGCATCAAAAACACGCTTCGGTCCAAAACGTTTACTAGCTTCAGTGGTTGTTCCAAATATGCCTGATGGGTAATCTACTGAAATACCGGTTATGAAGATGTCTTTATTACGTTCCATCTCTTCAACCATGCCTTCTGATAAAGCTTTTGAATATTTTATTTCTCTCATAGGGTTTGCTAGATATTTTCGAAAAGAGTACTGGGATCAGGCCAGGGACTATCGTAAGCGTTTTGTAAGATGTTTTCAATTTCATCATTAATATCAGCACGCCATGAATCAAGATCTGATTGCTGAGATATACCCATTGATATTAGTTTCCCCCCTGACCTTTTTACGGGGCATTTCTCCATCCAGGATTCTAGTTCCGCTTTAGGGCGGAAAGTCCGGTTTGCTTCGTAATCCCACAGAGGTCCGACATGTTCCCTCCATCGGTAAGTCATACATTCAAGAAGTACCGGTCCAGCTCCCGAACGGCAAGCGTCGATTGTAGACTTAACACTCCCAAAAACAGCATCTACGTCATTTCCATCGACACGCTGTGATTTTACTTTAAACGCATTTGCCCGCTCGCAGAAGCTTGTGCCTTCAGGTTGTCGCACAGACAGCGGACTTTCTGTAGCGTATAAATTATTCTCACAAACAAACATTACCGGGAGTTTCCATGTTGCTGCGTAATTTAAGCTTTCCCAGGCACTTCCTTCGTCGAAAGCACCTTCTCCAAAGAACGCTACTGCAATACTTGGTTTGTTGTCCATTTTAAATGCGAGAGCACTTCCTGTTGCTAAGGCTAAGGAATGCCCCAAAACGGGAGATGATCCTAAGAACCCAACAGACCTGTCAACTAAATGAACCGAGCCTCCCCGTCCTCTGGAGCAGCCACCCTCACGACCAAGAAGTTCTGCGATAAGTCCAAAAGGGCTCCCACCTTTAGCTAAATAATGTGTATGGCTTCGATGATGTGTATAGACCACGTCACCTAAGTTCAGGCCCCCGCATACTCCCACTGCCACTGCCTCCTGACCAATGCCGAAATGGGTTGGCGTTCTCATTGTCCCTTTGCGATACTCCTCCGCGAGGATTTCTTCGGTACGCCGGATTCGAAGTAGTTCTTTATATTGACTGACTCTCATATCAGCGGTAATATCGCTCATGTTCAAAGGATTAAAATTATCAGCATTAACAAATTTTCTTTTAAGATGCGCTACTCAACTATATCAAATCTGAAATTATCAACGACGATATCTATTGGTAAATCTGAGTCAACTCGTAAGTTGACTGATAATTGGAGCCCATAATTCAGTATTTCATCGTCAGCCTTCACTGTATATTCGTTCCAGTATTCTGTATAAAGACTGATATTTAAATGTAGGGAATAATCGAGATGTCGCTGCATTGTCAAAAGCACGATATCCGTTATGCGGCATAGGTGCAGTCCTTATATTCTCTGAAACTTTTGAATTTGTTTTTGACAACGAAACAACCTTTTTTGCGATTTCACGAAAAGAGAATACTTCACCCGTCGCAATATTTAACTTTCCAGCTGTTCTGGAAAGTATTACGAGGCTTGTGATCTCGGCTACATCATTAATCCACACATGATCTCTTTGCTCTTCCCCCGCTCCAAATAATTCGATATTTTCACCCCGCGCCGCAAGTCTGATGAAACGATTAGGGCCATAGCCATTATGAGGATCTCCTTTTCCATATATTAATGTTGGACGTAAAAAACACAATGGCCCATCATAAACACTTGCTAACATAACCTCTCTCGCAAGATGCATTACTCCATGCAACGATTCCGGATGGGCGCATGAATACTCGGTTAATGGTTTATTACTGTTGGCGTACACCGCGTCGGAACTTATGTAGATAACATGTGCGACTTTAACCAATTTCAAAGCCTCGCAAACAGACTTTCCGATTTTAATATTGTCAAGAAGCATATATTCGTTCTTAACAGGCACCTTTCCGGCGATAAACAGAAGTGTATCGGTAGGTTTTAAACTCCTTGCCAGGCGAATTCCAGCGTCTTCGTCTGTTAGATCGAGGTCTGAACGTGATATTCGAAGAATGTCAACTCCCAAAGTCTGCAGCCGCCTCTCTGTCGCTGACGCTACAAAGCCACCAGCACCTAATATTACCACACGTTCGGTTGGTAAGAATATTTTTTCCGGGTTAGTCAAATTAATTTAATTATCGTATTGAGTTGTCTGGCCAAGGCTCGCATAAATAAATCCTCTTTTTGCAAGCTCTTCTCCGTTTAAAATTCTGTAGGGATCAATAATGATTCGTCCTTTCATACGATTCGTAATCTCGCTGACTGAGAGAGTTTTGAACTGCTCCCACGGGGTCATAATAATCAAGACATCCGCGTTATCCAATGTTCGCTCCATAGTTTCAACCCGGATAACTCCTGCGAAAGGGAATTCGTACGGAGCGCCGGGATCAAAAGCGGTGAACTTTAGATCAGCTAGACTTGAAATCAATTCAAAAGCGGGCGAATTTTTTATTGAATTTGTATTCTCCTTATAGGTCAATCCTAATAAAGCAATTGCGGGGTTAGGATTAACTGGTAAAATTAGTTCATTTAATTTAAACCAAACCCAATTTTTACGGTAGTGTGAATTTTTAATACATGCTGATAAAGTCCCTGATTCTGTCGTGTATTTGTCTGAAATATCTATAGAAGTTTTAATATCTCTTTCTAAATTTCCCCCTGAGATTCCTAATCCAGGTGTGAGGTACGCGTATGGTCCAATCCTTTTATCTAAGCGTAATGCTGGCATTATCTCAAACCAATCTGCACCGATTTTTTCACATATCTCCGCTAACGTATTGGCTGTGGTAATCGACGCAACCAGAAACATATTAATAGATATTTTAGCTAGTTCTGCACTTTCGTAACGCATAGGCAGAATAGGACATTTGAAAGCACCCAGATATATCGTTAAAGTAGAGGGCAGAGCGTCATTCGGGTTAGCCAGTCCTAATATGAATCGCTCAGGATTCAATGCGCGCTCTACAGCTTGGCCAAAAATAAGGGTCTCAACCTGATAAACAAGTTGTTTTGCCGGCCAAATTACCCCCCTGGTAAAACCGGGAGGAACCTGGCACAAAATAATTAAAATTGCCTCCTTTCGCATGGCGCTGGTGGCAATTTGAATCATATCTTCGACTGGCGTAAGACTGCTAACCCCTCCTTCATCTGTGGGCACATCAACCGAGATGTAGACTATATCACAACTGTATAATGACGCTCTATTCGAATGGAAGGTAAGGTTATCACTGCATGTCACCATTAATTCTGACAATTGCGGCTCTAACACGTGCAAAATACCATTGTTCAAATTTTTAACGAGTTGGATATCATTGTGAAATCCTACTACCTTAAAACCACGTGCAGCACTTGCAATCGCGGAATTTAAACCCAGATGCGTTAATCCCGCATAACCTATAACAGGTTTATTCATGACCGGATGATAATTTCTCCCATACTCCTCAGATTTTTTTGTAGCCAAATATCTGTGGATAAATCCGTTTGAGTTGACGTTTCTATTAATCGCTTGAAATGAAGATATTCAGCTTTCCATGTTGGGTCTTCTTGTACCAATGTTTCGCTGCATTCATGCGGTCTTCCTGACGGAAGAATTCTTTCACGATGGGTAAAAGTACTGGGACCCCATTTGCATAGAGACTCTATATGTGCTGACCCACGCTCTGCTAAAATATCGCACGTGAAATGGTTTCTCCACATGCACAGGGTCATTTCCAAACTGACTCGCGGCTCGGTATTTTCTGATTCGATAACAACATGATCCGGAGCCTGGTTCTCAAACGTATGAAAAGACCCTAAACTGAAAGAGTTAAGTTTTGTTCCAAACCAAAATCGGCACGTATCCAGCAAATGAGAGCCTAAATCAGGTAAAACTCCGGCTCCTTTGTCCCTCCATTCACTCTCACGCACCAGCTTGGCAGTCCCGTTACCATAAAACATTTTGCAGGAATATATCCGTCCAAGGTCGCCGGACGCTATAAGATTCTGCATCCTGATAAAGTGAGGCTCAAAACGATGATTGTAGGCTGTATAACAAACAACGTTATTTTCAACCGCTAATGCTTCAAGTTCGGAAATTTCATTGTCCCCGATCGCCCATAAGGGTTTTTCCACAAGGACATGCTTTTTGTTAGCCAAACAGAATCTCAACAAATCAACTTTAGGTTCGTCAGGGATACATGCCAGCACTGCATCATAACTGTCTACCGGGACATCTCTGATATCACGGAAATCCGCTTCGCTATTAAATGGATCTATGCTAGCCACAAAATCATCTCCCGCGTATTTCCGCCGCTTATAGCCTTGCACACCTAATCCCAAAACCACTGTTCTCATAATTAACTGGTTTTGTAACCAATCATTTTCTCGACTTCATCAATCTTTGCGAGTATATTCTGCGTTCTGATTGGGATATTTCCGTCAATTTCGCATTCACATGCCGCAGCCATTGATCCAATAATTCCCGCCATTACCAGCGAACCGGTAGCTAGCATTGTTAATGTTGAATAGGCTAACAACGCATCACCGGCGCCGACAGCGTCTACGATATAATTTGCGAAGGAATCAATGGAGAAAGCCGGAGTTTTTAATTCCTCATTTTGTGCGACACAGAAAATGCCCTTATCTCCTAGCTTAAGAATTAAATTATTGCAATCGCAGTCCTCAAGTAAAAATGAAGCGAGCCTCCCCACACCTGAATCCTGGTTAGCAAGTGCAAAACGCGCCTCACGTTCGTTTGGCGTAATTAAGTCAAATTTTTTAAATTCTGTGATATTCCCCCAACGGCTGGCAACCTGACTGTCAGCAACACGGAATACACCTGCCGGTATAGCCTTGGTTAAAGTTTTTACGCTGCTACGATTAAAAATACCATGGCGAAAATCGCTGAAAACTACGGCGTCAGCAGGAGTTTGTTGTATGGAGTTAGTTAGCTTTTGAAGAATCTCCTCAGAGATAGGAGTATTGTCAAGCGTATCTAATTTTAATAGTCGATAACCTCCTGATATGATAGCGTTCTTGTGGCTCGTAGGTCGTGTTTGATCAATTATGAGACTGGTTTCGACACCTGACTTAATTAAACCGTCGATAACAAAATCTTTCAGTTTGTCATTCCCGAGGATTGTGGAAAAAGTTACTTTTGCCCCAGCAGCGCGCAAATGTTGGGCAACAATACCAGCTCCACCGATATAGTTATCTTCACCCTGATAAAGCACGCTGAAAGTTGGAGTTTTAGTTTGCCCTCCAATGAAAGTTGTACGCGTGTAAGTGTCCACAATAGTGTCACCGACTACATGTACATGATAGTCCGACAGTTTTAGTATTGTTACACGTAAATTGTCAAAACTAATGTCATTCAGCTGCATCAGCAGCAACAGTTTTTCAAGTTGCAGTTGAGGTAGTGAAAGATTTAAAAATTTTGAAGATGAATACACGACATCTCCAGGCGTAAAGATCATTTGCCCGCCGTAGCTGTCTACAACGTCCGCTTCTGCTTGTGTTGCACGAGGAAGGCCACTTGAAGCATATTCAAATCCTTTTGCGAAAAAATCTGGTTGAATCTCCTTTAGGATATTCAAAGGGGTTGCATTCTCATCGATAAGTACATAATCAACCATTTCGAATGCGGCCAAATTTAGAGCGCGCAGACCCTCTGGAATGTGTGGCCGATAAATACCCTTTTTAATGTGTTTATCTTGAGTAAGTGTTACAACCAAGATATCTGCCTTAGTTTTTGCATAAGCCAGGTGTCTGACATGTCCCGGATGAACGACATCAAAAACACCATGACAAATAATAACCTTTTTCTCCCTGGGAAAAGCTCCAATAATTTCCACCAATTCCTCTTGGGACTTTAGTTTATATTTATACTTTTCAAAAAATTCTGTGCTCATATTTAATGCTTTTCAGGAGACATAAATTGAAACCAAGTTTTAGTCGCAGTTTTAATGGATTCGGTATCCCAAAGCGGAGCATCTCTCCAATTATCAATTTCAGCAATCATTTTTGATACGCCGTCTTCAAACCCTATAGTCGGCTTCCAATTTAATTTTGACGTTATTTTCTCAATATCCGCCCAGGTGCAATCCGGTTCTCCGGGTCGTTTAGGTAAATATAGCACTTCACCCCCTATTAGTTCAACAAGCCTGTTAATACTTTGCGGATTACCTGCGCCAACATTAAAACGTTCACCGGTTATATCTGTTTCTGCTGCCGCTAAAAACGATTTGGCAATGTCAGAAACATAAATAAAATCACGGCTTTGGGTCCCATCACCTACTACCGTAAATGGCTTATTCGCCAATTTTTGTTTAAAAAATACGCCGAACACGGCTCCATATACTCCGGTGGTTCTCACGCGTGTGCCATATGCGTTGAAGATACAAATGGAATTCACAGGCAATCCGTAAACCTTCTGCCAATGGAATCCCGCCTGCTCTCCCTGATACTTGCTTAGAGCATAAGGGTACATTGGTTCTATCGGATGATCTTCCCGGGTAGGTGTAGCCGCCAGACCATAACATGAGGAAGAAGCAGCATATACAAATTTTTGAACGCTTGCAAAGCGCGAAGCTTCAAGTACTCGTATGGTTCCTTGTACGTTCGTATGCATATAAGCGAGAGGATTATCGATAGAAGGAACTATGTCGCCTATACCTGCCAGATGGAACACGTATTTCACACCTTTAAAAGCAGAACTATTTGGTTCTAAATCGCAAATATCTGTCTTTTCTATATTAAGGTGTTTATTGGATGCGTGGTGAGCTAAATTGCGCTCATGGCCGCCAGACAGATTATCAATCACCCGTACTTCATATCCTTTCTCTAACAATAGGTCCACCATGTGGCTGCCGATGAAGCCTAGCCCGCCGGTAACCACAGCAAGAGGATACCTACTCATATTGCCTGAATACGTTTAAGCCGGCGAACATTGAAATAGTCATCATTGTCGAAACTATTCGGCAATTTTCCCTCTCTAAATGCTCCACAAAGCTCACGGATTGCAAATTCAACAGAGTATTTAGGTACAAATCCAAGGATTCGCTTTATTTTGTCGGAATTTATATGATATGACCGGTTGTCATCACTACTGGTAGTTGTTATTTTTATATCACTTTTATCCGGGAACTCTTCCTCGACAACACGTTTTGCCAGTATTGCGATATCTTTTATAGACATGTTTTGAAAGCCTGCATTAAAGACTTCATTTTGTATTTTTTCGTCCGGAGCATTTAAAAGAATATCAACAACCTCACAATAATCCTTGATATGAAGATTGGGACGTAATTGATCTCCCCCAAAAACGGTAATGTGATTTTTGTTAACCGCATGATTCGTCAAAATATTTACTGACAGATCTAATCTCTGCCGCGGTGCATATCCGCAAACGGTAGCGGGCCTGAAGGTGACACCAACAAAATCGTTTGTTGTATGTTTTTGCAAAAGCGATTCGCATACCCCTTTATATTTATTATATAGAGTCAGCGGCACAAGGGGGTGGTCTTCGGTTACATTCGGTTCGTCGGATACACCATAAACCGAACTCGACGATGCGTATATAAACCTTTTAATACCAGATGTTTTAGCCGCCAGGACCATTGGTTCAAATGCGTCAAGATTTACGCTTGTTGATAGGTTCTCGTCAAGTTCGAAACTTGCGTCGTTTGAAATACAAGCCAGACTGACAAATACGTCATGATTCCTACAGAACTCTTGAATTTTAGCCGTATTGCGTATGTCACCCTCAATTAATGTAAGATTTGGATTTTCTTTAGGTAAGAATTCGTTCCCGAAATACATTATATCATAAACGGTAACTTTATACCCCTTTGATAATAACTGCGGTACTAAATAGCTTCCGCAATAGCCCGCACCCCCAGTTACAAATACAGATTCAAATTTCATGATTTATCTAATTCATTTTAAATGTCAAGGTTCAGTTTGCATGTATCGAGTATCCGGCGGCTAGAGCATCTCGGTGAAACATGGAAACGGTTTCAAGAGAAAATACGGTTAAATCTTTACCAACAACTGTCAGTTTTTTAAGTACATCATGGGTCACTGTAATGATATGGCAACCAATTACATCCGCCTGGAAAATATTTAGGAGTTCTCTGGGGCTAGCCCATAAAATCTCGGATTTAGGCTTAATTCTAGCGATTTCAACAGCTTCTTGCATTAGAGGTACCGGATCTACCCCCGTGTCGGCGATACGTCCCGCAAATATTGATAGTATAGCCGGGGTATTCACATCAAGAACGCCAACTGTTTCCTTGAGTTGTTCAAGGGTAAAAATAGCCGTAACATTACATATTATTCCTTGGGAAGAGAGTTTTCCGATCAAGTCATTAGTAGTCTCACCCTTAGTATTTGTGATCGGAATTTTAATGTTTACGTTTTTTCCCCATGAAGCGATTTCTAAAGCCTGGGCTTCCATTCCAGGGATATCATCCGCGAAAACCTCAAATGAAACCGGCCGGTCATTAACAATATTTAAGACATCAAGTGCAAATCCCTTATAGTCTTGAATGCCTGCTCGACGCATTAAAGTAGGGTTGGTGGTAAAACCCTTGATATTAGATTGGTCATAGAGTATTTTAATACTTTCAAGGTCAGCACCGTCTGCGAATATCTTAATCTTTAGATCATTTAGAGTGGGCATGGTTCGTAATTTGTTTTATAATGTAATTCGTAGCAGCATTAATAGAGTAAAATGTTTGTTCTTGGGATGTAGGCTTGGGCTCTTTATAAAATCGATTCAAAAATATAGCTCTACAACCTGCTCCGGTACCTGCTTCGATATCACTCGAACGGTCACCGATAATAAAGCTTTTACTTAAATTTATATTATGTTTTTTTGCAGCATCCAGCAGCATACCAGGCTTTGGCTTCCTGCATAGACATTCCTCATCTTTTGAATGGGGGCATAAAAAAATATCGTCAATCTTAGTTCTTCTTTTAAGCAGCAAATGCATTTTTTCTACTTCGATTAAAGTTACAAGTCCATTATTAATATCGGGCTGATTTGTTGCAACGATTACCAAAAACCCATGTTTTCTTAATTTTTCAACGGACTGGACTGCATAAGGTAATAACTTGAAATGTTCGATTTTTCGGGGCGCATAGGATTTCCCATCCTTTACGTACCCTTTATTCAGGACCCCGTCTCTATCCAAAAATACAGCTAGCTGCATAAATTTACCATTTTGTAGCCTGAATCTGAAGCATTGGATGAGAAACCAGACAGTGCCAAACAACTGCTTGAAAAGCTTCTGAATGAGGAGTAACAAGTTTTTCGTCGACTACCGGGATGACAACTACATTATCGCCGACTTCTTTAGTAAAACCTCCATCACGGCCTACAATTCCGAAGACTTTTGAATTTTTCTCCTTTGCGTATTCAATGGCTCTTATCAAATTTACACTGACATTCTTTTCAAGATTCCCTCCACCAACTGATAAAATCAATACTGCGTCATTCTGTTTTAAATTACTTGTGCGTAGCCAAGCAGCCAATGCACCATCCCATCCATCGTCATTTATTCTTGCCGTAAGTTCGGAAACATTATCGGTAGGAGCATATGATTCGATCCCGCAAAGCTTCCTGAAATCATTCACAGCATGGGAACAATTACCAGCACTGCCCCCCACACCTAAAAGAAAAAGACGCCCACCATCTTCTCGCAAATTCAGGAGTGATCTTGCCAGTAATTCAATCTGGTCTTTATCAATTTGATCTGCAACCAATTTAACTTGAGAAAAAAACGTAGTAACGTGGTTATAATCTTCTTTCATTTTTCTTTTTCAAGCGGTAAGATCTTCATTTAAACTTTAATGAAGCACCTATTTTTTGCCTCACAGGATTGTAAATTATCCAGTATGGAACTCATCGAGTGATCGGTGGTACACGGTGGCAAAAATAGAATAAAATAAATTCAAACAGAGAGCCTCCCGAAATTACTTTACCGCTCACTTTTACCGCATCCCCAATCTCTTGGTTTAAGGGAGTTAAATATATCGGCCAGCAGCGAGAAATATTACGCTTTATTCACTTATCAATCAACTTGGGCCAAATTAATTCCTAGCTTTACCATTAAATACCCCCAACGAAAGGAATAATTAATGCCTGTGTACGTTAAGCCGATGATCGATTCAACATTAATGCAGGCGGGGATCAGTGAAATTTTAATTATTTCTACACCGCATGATCTTCAAAAGCTGTTAGGGGACGGTGCACGTATCTGTTGTAAGTTCTCATATGCTATGCAAGAAAAGCCAAACGGACTTGCACAGGCTTTTCTCAATGGCGAGGAATTCATCGGGACTAATGGTGTGGCGCTAATTTTAGGAGATAATATCTTTCATAGTGATTCTATAACTAGTCTGTTGCCGAAAATCAAGAATCCGGAGAGAGGAGTGGTTTTCGCCTACCAGGTTTCAGATTCGGAAAGGTATGGTGTGGTAGAATTTGACAAAAACTTCAAGGTGATATGGATAGATGAAAAACCAGATCAGCCTAAATCGCATTTTGCCGTGTCTGGATTATCCTTTTATAACAACTCAGTTGTCGAAATCGCAAAAAATATCAAACCGATGATGAAGAGTGGCTATGGAGAATATTCGTTAAGTATGATTGCTTAAATATTATCATATCAGATATGTTTTTCATTCTTTCTAAAGTTCTCGTTTTTTTATTGTCACCGCTTGTATGGATCACAATAATATTTTTGTTGGCATTTCTTGTTAAGGGAGTAATTCTACGACAGCGACTTTTTTATTCAGGGATTATCTTATTAATATTTTTAAGCAATCCTTTTGTGGCTAGTGAAGCGTTTAGAACTTGGGAAGGGGATCCCCAAACTTTGAGCAGCGTCGATCACTATGACATTGGCATAGTCTTGACTGGCGTAACATACACCAGGTCGTCCGCGCCAGACCGAGTATTTTTTTCGAAAGGGGCCGATCGGATTTTACACTCAGTCCAATTATATAAAGCGGGGAAAATTAAAAGTATTCTGATCGCTGGCGGATCGGGCTCCCTAACTAAAAAAAAGATAAGCGAAGCGAAAGAATTACGAGCTGTAATGTTGCTCTGTGGTGTGCCAAATGACGTAATTCACATCGAGGAAAAATCAAGGAATACACACGAGAGCGCCCTGTATACAAAAAAGCTGACGGACAGTCTACAGGTTAAATCAACTATGCTTTTGATTACATCTGCGTTCCATATACATCGGTCTTTAAGATGCTTTCGTAAACTAGGTATGCAAGTCGACGGGTATGGTGTAGACTACTACACTGGCGATCGCGCTATTGGATTTGAAGATTTTATTCCTGATGTGACAGCCATTTACTTATGGGAGGTATTAATACATGAACTTGTTGGGGTCGGTATTTACAAGTTTATGAATTATATATAATTACCCGTTGTGCGGTTTAAATTAATTGAAAAAATGGACGGAAATAAAGAAATAA
>NZ_JBBJNI010000193.1:0-6526 GCF_037719425.1 Daejeonella sp.
CTAAAAATCAAAAAGGTACATTATGAATACCCTTAACTTAATGACATTGGGCGAAGGCCGGAACCTCTATATCACTATTCTTCATTACAATCTCGTAAATAGCAAAAATAGGCTTACTTAACCCCCATCTCAATCCCCAAATACCTCCCCGTGTGGCTCTTTTTTACTTTAACCAAATCTTCTGGTAATCCTTCAAAAAGAATCTCGCCACCACCTGAGCCACCTTCCGGTCCAAGATCAATTACCCAGTCGGCAACTTTTATAACGTCAAGATTGTGTTCAATTACGAGGATAGTATTTCCATGATCCACAAGACGATTAAGAACACCAAGCAGAACGCTAATATCTTCGAAATGCAGTCCTGTAGTCGGCTCATCCAGTATATAGAATGTATTGCCTGTGTCTTTTTTTGAGAGCTCAGTTGCCAGTTTGACCCGCTGTGCTTCTCCTCCTGATAAGGTTGTCGACGACTGGCCTAAGCGGATATAACCCAGGCCAACTTCCGCCAGCGTTTTGATCTTTCGGTAGATTGATGGAATAGGTTCAAAGAATGCCACGGCATCCTCAATGCTCATATCCAGTACGTCACTTATTGATTTTCCGCGATAGCGGACCTCAAGTGTCTCGCGATTGTATCGTTTACCAGCGCACTCCTCACAGGGAACCTGTACATCCGGCAGAAAATTCATTTCAATAAGTTTCATCCCCGCACCCTGGCAGGTCTCACAACGCCCGCCTTTTACATTGAACGAAAAACGCCCTGGCTTGTAGCCCCTGATTTTCGCTTCCGGAAGCATTACATATAGATTCCTGATGTCAGAAAATACACCGGTGTAAGTTGAAGGATTTGAACGAGGTGTCCGCCCGATCGGCGTTTGGTCGATCTCGATAACCTTGTCTATATGCTCAAGCCCTTCGATCTTTTTATAGGGCATAGGTTTTTTCTTTGCCCGGAAGAAATGGTGGTTTAAAATAGGATATAATGTCTCTGCGATCAGAGTCGATTTTCCACTTCCCGAAACTCCACTTACACAGATCAGCTTTCCTAAGGGGAACTCCACTGAAACATTTTTTAGATTGTTCCCGCTGACATTTTTAAGTACCAATGATTTTCCATTACCCTTCCTTCTTTCCTTAGGAATAGCAATCTCTCTTTTTCCGCTGATGTAATCGTTGGTTAAGGTCCTGGCTTTGGAGAACTGCTGCGGCGTTCCTTCGCCAACTACTTCACCGCCATGCTCACCAGCCGCCGGGCCCATATCAATTACGTGATCGGCTTCCATGATCATGTCCTTATCGTGTTCTACCACAAGAACAGTATTTCCAATATCACGCAGGTTTTTTAAGGCTGCTATTAAACGGGCATTATCCCGCTGATGCAGGCCAATACTAGGCTCGTCCAGGATGTAAAGAACATTTACCAGCTGCGATCCGATCTGTGTAGCAAGCCTGATCCGCTGAGCCTCACCACCCGACAAGGTTTTAGCCGTCCGATCTAAGGTTAGATAGTTTAATCCCACATCCAGCAGAAAGCCAATCCGCGAACGGATCTCTTTCAGAATCTCTTTGGCTATCGTGTTTTGGCGTTCGCTTAATCTGGTTTCCAGATGCTCGAACCAGCTGTATAGATTCGCAATATCCATACAGGCGAGCTCATAAATATTCTTTTCATCTACTTTAATATGGAGCGATTCTTTTTTAAGCCTCGCGCCGCCGCACTCCGGACATTCCTTCAGGGCCCGGTAATTTTCCAGGTCTTCACCTACATCATCACCCCGGCGTTCAGTTTGCTCTTCCAGCATTTTAATGATGCCATCAAAAGAGATCTGGTAATTTTGAACATTCCATTTATTATATTCAACAGGAACTGTTACAATATCGTGTGAGCCATTTAGAATAATTTCAATAAGCTCTTCGGGGATCTTTTCCAAAGGTGTAGAAAGGGAGAAGTTGTATTTTTTCGCAAGGGCCTTTAAGATCTGGAATACCCAGGTTTCACGGTACTCTCCTAAAGGTGCAAGGCCGCCCTGCATAATGCTAAGCCTGGGATTCGGAATAACTGAATTCCGGTCAACCTCGAAAATATAACCCAGACCGCTACAGCGTCCGCATGCTCCGTAAGGCGAGTTAAATGAAAAGGTATTTGGCTGCGGCTCGTCATAAGAGATCCCTGAAATAGGATCCATTAGATACTTGCTGTAGAAATATTCTTTATTTTCCTTATCGCTGATCTTAATAATGCCTTTCGAAACCTTGAGTGCCGATTGGATAGAATCGTATAAACGCTTTTTGTCGTTTTCACTGACCAGAAGCCTATCGATGACCATTTCGATATCATGGATCTTATAACGGTCAAGCTGCATTTTGGGAGTGATGTCAAGAACTTCTCCATCAACACGCACTTTCAAATAGCCCTGCTTGCGGATCTGTTCAAATAATTCACGGTAGTGCCCTTTGCGGCCCTTGACAACAGGTGCAAGTATATTTATTGCCTGACCGTCAAATTTCTCCTGTATGCTTCTAAGGATCTGATCCTCGGTCATGCGCTCCATCTTTTCTCCGCTGACATAAGAGTATGCTTCTCCCGTACGGGCAAAAAGCAGTCGCATGAAATCGTAAATTTCGGTTATGGTGCCTACTGTAGAGCGTGGATTTTTGCTGGTGGTTTTTTGTTCGATGGCAATAACAGGGCTCAGGCCTGAAATTTTATCAACGTCAGGGCGTTCCATCCCCCCAAGGAACTGACGTGAGTACGCGCTAAAAGTTTCCATGTAGCGGCGCTGACCCTCTGCATAAATAGTATCAAAGGCGAGCGATGATTTCCCGCTGCCGCTTAATCCGGTTATAACAACCAGCTTATTGCGGGGAAAGGAAACATCAATGTTTTTTAGATTATGAACCCTGGCACCAAAAACTTCAACTTCACTTTGCTCGCCAAGGTCGGGATTAGATTTATTCATAAAAAGAATACTCGCTCAAAATTTACGCAAAGATGCGATTTTTTCTGCCATCAATTATTTTCTGAAGGTCAGAAACCATCATGGGCATGCCGCTATAGACTAAAATATATATGCCCATGATAGCTTCATAGCCAATAAAAAACAATTATACACTTATGAAAAACTTAAAAATCAGCCCTGTATATTAATGAAAAGTGTAGAAACAAAAAAGGACCAGATTGCTCCGATCCTTTCTGTTGAGTCTATAAAAGGTTAGTTAATAAGCATTGCATTATTTCCCAGCGGCTTACCTTTTGCCACCGGGTAAGGGAAGGCGGGTTGCTGACGAGTTTCGCTTTTAGCAAGCAGCCTGTTAACACGGCTGCTATACCCGTAGCGTGTAGGATTCTCAATAATTTCCTTCATGGAAATAAGCTTGTAGACATAAGAAGCAGTTTCCCTGTTCAGGCTCATCTTAAAGTAGTTGTCCTGGTTCTGGCTGTTAATCTGTCTTTTTAATCTTCCTTCGCCTACATTATACGCTGCGGCCGCTAATGTCCAGCTGTTGAATTCCCTGTATAATGATTTGATATATTTCGCAGCAGCAATAGTAGATTTTTGAATGTTATTGCGATCGTCAATGTCAGAGTTTACACGCAAGCCGAAATCCCGGGCCGTTTGCGGCATGAATTGCCAGAAACCCGCGGCCCCTTTTGGTGATATTCCAGCCTTTAGACCACTTTCAACAAGCGGCATGTATTTGAAGTCCTCCGGAATTCCATACTTGGCCAATATAGGTTCGATAATAGGGAACCATTTAGAAGCCTGCGTATGCAGCCGGGATGTCTGAAGCTTTTTATGAGAATGGGCGCTTAGCGCTTTCTTCATTTTTGACGTTATGCGCGTATCTCCCAGGGGCATAGTTTCTTCCGCAAAGCTTAAAGAATTATAGTAGGGATCAATGGCATTTTCAACTTTTTTAGGCTCTTCGCGACTATAAATTAATGTTACGAATGATGACGGAGCACTGTAAATAAACATCTTGGCGGTCAGAAATATGCCTAACATCACTGAACACATTATCAAGTGTTTCTTTATCATTTTTACCTCTCTTTTTAAATCCAAATACGAATATTTTTGACAAACATACAAAATATATATCTAATTATCAAATAGTTATAAATTCACACTTGTTAATAACTCGTATAAATATTAGTTTTCTTGGTTTATTGCCTACCCTGATTTTTTGACTTCACAGCACTGATTCCGTATTTTTACCTATCTTTGTAGTCCTCTTTTAAGAGCTAAAATACAGCCATGCCATTTAACAATAAAAGGAACAGTCGTGATGACAAATCCGAAAAATCTAACCGGTCGTTTAAGTCCGCCCCGGGTTCCGCCTCAAAAAGTAATTCTTACAAGCCAGACAGAACCGAAGGTAGTAACAGCACCAAGAAGAAATTGTTTGGAGATGACGCAAAAAAGCCCTTTAAAAGCGGATCCAGAAAGCCTGACGATAAATCAGGCTCAGGTTTCTCGACAGATAAAAGAAGCCCGAAAAGCTTCAGTAAATCTCCGGGAAGCAATGACCGTCCGGAAATAAAATCTTACTCAGACCGTCCGCATAGCGATAAAAAATCATTTTCAGATCGTAAGGAAGGCGACAAGAAGTCGTTTGGCGATAGAAAACCTTATGGCGATAAATCCTTTAGCGACCGGAAGGCATTTGGCGATAGGTCGCAGAGCGAAAGAAAGCCTTATTCAGATAGAGGCGAATCTTCAGCTAAGCCATTTGCCGGCCGGGATAAAAAGTTGGGAGATAAAAATGCACCGGTTAAACGGTTCAACGATAAACCATTCAGATCACGTTCTACAGAACCATCTGCACCGTTTGATCGGCCTAAGTATAAGAGTGACGATAAGAAATGGAGTTCCGAAGAACGATTCGATAATAAAAGAAGTAAAAAGCCTGTAGTAGCAAAAGATGATGGGCTGATCAGGCTGAACAGATTCATCGCGAATGCTGGTATTTGCTCCAGGCGTAAAGCAGATGAGCTTATTGCTGCCGGCGTTGTTTCCGTAAATGGGGAACCGGTTACAGAGCTTGGATTTAAGGTTGATCCTGCAAAAGATCAGATCCGTTATAACGGCGAAAGCCTTAGACGTGAGAAGAATGTTTATGTACTTCTCAATAAGCCGAAGGACTATATAACGACTACTGATGATCCGCAAGAGCGAAAAACGGTGATGAGTTTGGTCGAAAAAGCGTCAAATGAACGCATCTATCCTGTCGGGCGGCTCGACCGTAACACAACTGGCCTGTTGCTGATGACCAATGATGGTGATCTCGCGGACAAGCTGTCTCATCCAAAAAATAACATCACAAAACTTTATAATGTTGAGCTTAATAAGAGCCTTTCCCAGGGCGATATGAATAAAATATCGTTCGGAATTGAGCTTGAGGACGGATTGATCAAGCCTGATCAGGTAAGTTATGTCGCCGGCGGGAGTAAAAAGGAAGTTGGGATCCAGATTCATAGCGGAAAGAACAGGATTGTCCGCAGGATATTCGAAAGCCTTGGCTATGAGGTTGTAAAGCTTGATCGTGTGGTATATTCAAATCTTACGAAAAAAGACCTTCCTCGCGGCCGGTGGAGGTATCTGGAGGACAAAGAGATCATTCAATTGAAGCACCTTATTAAATAGTATCAAGAACCAAGTATCAGGAATCAAGATTTTAGGCCGGACCTTTTGGAACGAGTTTTTTGGTGAGATTTAGATGTTCCTGAACACGGTTAAAAAGTATATAAGCAATGTGCGTTTGAAGCAAGACATTCAACTTTAGCTGAAATTTAATTCCCAAGATAAAATGTCTTGATTCTTGGCTCTTGGTTCTTTAGTATTTCTACATGATTCTTACCGACACTCATACTCATTTATATTACGAAGCCGATCCGGAAAAGCTTGCTCAGCTAATGCAGCGTTGCTTTGACAAGAATATCAGTCGTTTATTTCTGCCGAACGTGGACTCATCGTCGATTCCTCAGGTATTTAACTTAGTTAACCTGTATCCGGAGAACTGTTTCCCGATGCTTGGCTTACACCCTTGTGATGTAAAAGAGAATTTTCAGGAAGAGTTGGAAATTATCCGGCAGGCAAAAGATCAGGCAAAAATTTATGCAATTGGAGAGATAGGTATCGATCTTTACTGGGATAAAACTACATTGCCTTTCCAGCAGAAAGCCTTCATGCAACAGATTGCCTGGGCCAGGGAGCTGAATCTTCCTATCGTTATTCATTGCCGGGAAGCTTTTGACGAGATCTTCGAGATCCTTACCGAATTTAAAGATGATAAGTTAAGGGGCATTTTTCATTGTTTCACAGGAACCGCTGAACAGGCTGCCAAAGTAATAGAGCTGGATTTTTATTTAGGCATCGGCGGGGTTTTAACCTATAAGAATTCTGGCCTTGACAAAGCCATAGGAGGTATCAGCCTTGATCACCTTGTGCTTGAAACTGACTCGCCTTACCTCACACCGGTGCCTTTTCGCGGCAAACCTAACGAAAGCAGTTATTTGGTATATGTA
>NZ_JBBJNI010000042.1:0-1264 GCF_037719425.1 Daejeonella sp.
CATCCAAGTACCATCTGACGCTGTGGTCCGCCATGCACATAAACTATCGCCGGCCTCTTAGCTGTTCCAGCATTTTTAGGCTCAAATAACTGCCCGTAAACTGTTTGTCCGTCAGGAGCCTTGAAAGTAACGTGTTTAGGTGTTACAAGGTGTGATGCTGGAAAGCTTGCTGGGATCAGATTCTCTCCGAGCAGTTTAACCGGACCTTTATTAAAACTCATTGTAGCCGGAAGCAATGGCCGCTGGGCAGTAGAACTTAGAAATGCAATCGTTGAATTATCCCCGGTTATTACAGGATAGGCTTCAATTCCGGCTCCCGGGGTAAGAATTTCCATCTGTGCACGGTCGACAGGTACCCGGGCGATATGCCTGCGATCAATATCTGAGGGGTCATTTCCGGCATTCGCAGCGAACACCAGCCACTTTCTATCATTGCTTAAGCGGATCTGCTCAACCATGAACTTCCCAGGAGTCAGTAATAATTCCTTTCCACCCTTAGCGCCTACAGAGTATAAATGCGGCCAACCATCCTGATAGGAAACAAATACTATCCTGTTCCCGGCTGCCCAGTTCAGGTTTGTGCCACCCTGAGTTGATGGTACAGAGCCTTCAAGAGTCTCAGGAGCCTTCCATACCGGCGACCCCTTTCCGCTGATTATGTCAGCTGTCCAGATCGTCCACGGCTGATGCTTTCTTGCAAAGATTGAATCAGTTTTTCCTCCTGAACCCGGCGTTCTGACGAAGGCAATGCTTTTTCCGTCTGGCGACCAACGCGGAGAATTATCCCTGGAAAAAGCGGGCAAGATCCAGTTAATGGGCGTTTGCTCGTCGGCATAGATCCCTATAAAAGAATGATCACCTCTGGATGAAACAAAAGCGATCTTAGAGCCGTCAGGGGAGTAGCTTAATGATCCCGTTGATCCACGGGCAAAGAATAGCGGTTTAGCCGTTGCCGAACCATCGATAAGTACGCTCATTACCTGGCCGCCCCTGGAGAAAAGAACCCTATCACTGGCAGGGGAAACAATTGGTTCATCTGCTTCCGCCAATATAGCCGGCTTTCCTCCTTCAAACGGGATGCTCATTATTTGCACTTTTGCCGCGATAGGGTCAAAGGCAGCATTTACAGGCATTGACGAATCACTGCCGCCATGATCGCCGCCCCGGACGAAAACAACCCATTTACCATCCGCTGAAATGGTCACACTTGTAAGCTCCTGTCCATCGTCTTTGTTGTAGTCGGTTATTTTCTTGGGAGTGAAAT
>NZ_JBBJNI010000042.1:1274-28453 GCF_037719425.1 Daejeonella sp.
ATGTTTCTTTTCCCTTGCTCGTTCAATGCCCAGGCAATCTTAGATCCGGAGGAGCTGCTGGTAAGCTCGGAAGGGAAGGGGTAGGCCAGTACCGATTCCACGGTAAAGCTTTGGGCGTATAATTGACAAGTGAATAAATGGAGACAGATTAAAACCAGGCGTGAGGCATTTTTTATCATTAGGATAGTTTAGGCTATTGGGTTTAAAAACCGAATATAAGAATCTGGATCATAAAAAAGCCCCCCGAGATGTCGAGAGGCTTGTAATTTTATTATGGGTTAATTATAAATCCCACCATAACCTGGCGGTACGCAGCGATCCTGCAGGCACGTTAGTTCCATTTTTACTTCTTTCACCGATTGGATAATCCAGTCTTCTTATGAAAGTCGGCAATACAGCATTTAAAGGCAGACCGAAATCTTTATAACCATAGTTATGTCTTCTGGCATCGTTCCATGCTTCAGGATTAAGGTAAGTTGCTATGTATTTCTCCTTGAATATTAGAGCCAGTGTAAGATTTGCTGCTCCAACCGACACACTAGTTACATACGGTTCAGACTCTGTTGTTGTTAATCCGTATTTAAGCATATTAGCCTTGATACCATCTATATAAGCCTGATAGGCTCTTGGCTTGTCGGTCGCAAAGGCAGCCTCTGCCTCAATGAATTTAAGCTCAGCGAAAGTTACGATCCAAATTGGCGCGGTGTCATTTGTCCAGGGAGAATTAAACGAAATGTAATTTTCATCCTTAACTGTATTGTTGTGAGGCGGGTTCAGTCGGTTACCTGCTCCATTCACGGTCCCAATATACTTAGGGTAAGCAGGATTATTCGGAACAACGGTAACATCGGTAATTTTCGGAAGCCGGGGATCAAAAATACCATAGGTGGTACCGTTAAGGTGATCAATGAATTGCTCCGATAGCCATCCTCCTAATGACAGAGCAGCATTATTCCTTGAAACCTGAGCCCAACTGTTACGCAATGTAAAAGTAGCCATTCCAGCGTCGTCAGTATTGGAAGTATAGGAATTGCCCAAAGCTGTTAATACCGCTGCGGCATTGAATGCAGGTGTCTTGCTGGCTTTTATCAATAGCCGTGCCTTGATAGCGTAGGCAGTCCTAAGCCATTTTGCACGGTCGCCCCCATGAATAAGGTCACTCGCTGCAACTAGTTTATCCGTAGCTGTGGTTTTTGACAATTCAGTGATCGCATCGTCTACCAGTTTCATCGAGGCAGCATAAATCTCCTGATCCGTATCATATTTAGGTGTAAAATTCGAAGGATTAAACGCTTGTGAAAACGGCGCGGCTCCCCAGAAATTATTAACTATAATTAAATGATAGGCGAAAAGTAAATTTGCAACTCCAAGGTATTCGGTTGAATTATTTTTAGTTGCAAGCTTTTTCATCTCGTTTATATCCGACATTGCAAAATACATGGCGTCCCACGTCCCTGTGAAATCAATGGTTTCATAGATATCACTCGCAGCACCGGCGGTTGGGTTTGCCGTGTATTGAACATATGGGTTGATCACACTCCCCGCATCGAATGTGCGCAAACCTGCCTTGCTGGTAGCTGTTGCAAGTAAGGCAGGGAGAGTAGGATCATTAACCTGATTGGGATTTGCGCTGAGTTCGTCAAAATATTCCTTTCCGCAACTTGGGAAAACCAAAGTAGCGGCCATTGCTAGTATCAATGTGTATTTATATATTTTTTGCATTATCGTTATATTTAAAATCCAACATTTAGAGTGAATAGGAAAGTTCGTGCTGCCGGGTATGTGAAACCAGCAGAACCATCTACGTTACTTCCACTATCAGCAGATAAAGATTCCGGATCCAGTCCATAATAATCGGTGTGAAGCCATAAATTATTTCCTGTTACAGAAAGTGAGGCATTCCTGATAGCTTTTGCCGGCAACCAGCTTGTTGGAAGATTGTACTGAAGCGTGGCAGAACGTAAACGAACCCATGATGCATCCTGAACGAAAGGTTCAGAAAGCGATCTGTGATATAATCTATAATAACCTTCCCCATAGTTAACTCCATCCGGGCCTAAAGCCTGGCCTAGCCAAACTTGTTTTGTATTTGTAGTTCCATCCGCTAATTTTCCGTCAAAAACTTTAAATGATCGACGGTCTGTAGTGTAGTCGGCAATACCAAAAGCCGAGTTGAAGTTTTCAAGCCTGTTGAATTTTTCAAATCCCCAGCGCGCGTCAACTATAGTTGATAAAGTAAGCTTTTTATAACTGAAGTTATTTGACAGACCACCAATCCAATCAGGCTGTGAATTACCCAATAGTTTTTGCTTTGTCAGTGAAGATATAGGGAAACCATTTGCTCCAATCAGCAAGGGACGATTTTTATCGGTGTAAACAGGATCTTCCTTATCTGTTCCGTAATATCTCAGATAGTAAGAACCATAGATGTTACCGTAAGGCTGACCGGGGATAAGTTTAAAGGTAACCGGAGAATTAATATAACCCCCTGTAGCTGCTCCGTATACAATTTCACTCAAACCTTCTTTCAAGCTTATGACTTTGTTCTTGTTAGCGGAGAAGTTTAGCGATGCATCCCAGGTAAAGTTTGTAGTTTGTATTGGTGTACCGCCTAATACCAATTCGATACCACGATTTCTGATACTTCCTGCATTAATTGATGCAGTCGCATATCCGGTCGCTGACGTAATCTGAGCTCTGGTTATCTGATCTTTACTCAAAGAGCTGTAATATGTGACATCAAAGCTTAAGCGATTTTTTAAAAATGCCATCTCAAGGCCTGCTTCATACGTATCGGTAAATTCAGGCTTCAAGTTGATGTCTCCGAGATTCTGGGAAACAGTCAGGCCTGTAGAACCTGTAGGTAAGCCGGTATAATTTGAAAATCCTGTTGATGTTGAATAAGGAGCTGCATCTTTACCTATTTTGGCATAAGATAATCTTAGCTTACTTTGACCAATAAATTCAGGAAGATTAATGTTATCGGAAAATACATAACTCAAACTTGCTGAAGGGTAGAAGAATGAACGGTTCTCAGGTGAAAGAGTAGACGTTATGTCTTGTCTTCCAGTAATGGATAAGAAAAGGAAATCTTTATAATCAAAATTGGCCTCGCCAAAAAATCCGTTCGAACGATATTCTGTTTTGCCTTGAGATACGGCGAGTGTTTTTGCATTTACAATTCTAAAATCATTAAAAATACTCAGCTGGCTGCCTAAAATACCAGCTTCCTTAAGACTTCTATCATATAGCTCGTAGCCTAAACGCAGAGTTCCTGTAATATCAGAGGTAAGTTTTTTTGTAGCATTCGCCAGGAAAGTTGAGTTTATAGCCCGATAAGAGGAGTTATAGTCTCCCACAAAGCCGTCTGCATTGTTCGCCTGGTAAGCCTCTTCTGCCGGGTGCCGTCCTAAACCTGTTGTCCGTGTATGTATCTACCCCAAGCCTGTAATTTAAGTTTAACCATTCGGTTGGAGCATAGCTAAAGTTTGTACCTGCAATGTAACGGTTCACGTTATCCTTAAGCCTGTTAGTAGCGGCACCATATATAGGATTGTTAGTTCCGCGATATCTCTGTATACCTTCAGGTGTTATATAATCGCGTACATCCCATCGGCCTGAATAATAAGTTAAACTCTCTCCAAAACGATCCGCATCAAAGCGGTAGCCACCAGAATTAGTATAACTCATATTTACACCAGCTTTAATCTTTGGACTGATCGTAATATCTGTATTAAGACGTGCGCCAAGGTTTTTGTAATCTGTAAACGGAAGCATTCCGTCGTGTGCGAATTGAGACAGAGAAGAAAAGAATTTAACATTTTCTGAGCCACCGGTAAATGAAAGTGTATTTCTAATCTGCGACCCGGTGTCAAATGCATTTTTATAGTTCTCGAACAACTTATCAGGATGGGTCGGATCGATCACCTTTGCTTCAGCGATGGTAGGACCCCATGCTGGGCCAAGGCCAATTGGAACATAAGCCCCAAGAATCCCGGCGGTGTATTCAGTTTGAACAGCAGGAGTTTTATTTATATTCTCAAAGCCATACGTGCTGGTGAAATTTGTCCGTATTCCTGTACCGGTTCCTTTTTTAGTAGTTATAACAACTACTCCATTAGCACCACGTAAGCCATACAATGCGGTAGCAGCCCCGCCTTTTAATATGTTAACAGACGCAATTTCATCAGGGTTGATATCCGAGATACGGTTACCTACCGAACGAACGTTTGTGCCTGAACCTACACCCTGAGTGGAAGTTGAGTTATCAACCTGGACACCATCAATAACATAAAGGGGGTCGTTCGAGCTCGATGCATCGATGGAATTGATACCCCTGATACGGATATTCGCACCCTGACCAGGCCCGCCACCTACACTCGATATTGTAGCTCCGGCAACCTTACCCTGAAGTGCGTTTAATAGGTTAGTCTGTCGGTTTGTATTCAATTCTTCTGAATTGACACCTTGTGCAGCATAGCCCAATGATTTCGCTTGCCGTGCAATGCCCAACTGAGTAGTAACAATAACTTCATCCAGCGCTTTGCTGTCAGCTGATAATGTAACATTTATCACAGATTGTCCGCCTACAGTTACTTCCTTAGGCGAAAAGCCTATAAAGGAAAAAACCAGGACAGAACCACTGCCCGGCACCTGAATGCGAAACATACCATTTGCATCAGTAGTTGCACCGGTATTTGTGCCTTTCAGCCTGACGCTTACCCCCGGAAGGGTCGATCCATCTTCTGCTACGGTGACTTTACCGCTTATATCCCTAACCTGGGCATTTGCTGCGAAGGTGATGAATAGCAAGATGGGTAAAAGGAGAGTAGAATTTTTTTTCATGAAAAAGAGGTTAAAGTGTTAAGGATGCGGTAATTTACACAAATCTTGCAGAAAAGACGAATTCGTGCAGAAATTTAATGTGCCAAAATCACCTATTTTTTTTGAGTTCGAAGCCGCAGATTTTACGGCGTGTGAATTATTTAGCCCGGGAAGAGTATTGTGGGAGGAATTTTTAAGAGACGCCAGAAAATCAGGCGCCTTTTAAAGTATATGCATGCTTCTGCAGGCTTTGAAATTAGATGCGGGAATTTCCCCGTTTCAAAGCCTGACCTTTTAAGCTTAAAATTATAAGCTTGCCGGATTGCATGAATTAATAAAAACTGATAATAATATCAGAAATGAGAAAACCCAAAATAGTCTCATTTTAAAATTCGATGATCTGTTCAATCTAGTATACGCCCTTTTCATAATTGGTTATTTTCAATGATGATACATATACAATTTATGAACCAAGCCATTTTTGCAGGGGGAAATAGCCGAGAATTATATCTCTGAGGCGTATTTGAAAGGATACTGGCTATTTTTCTTAGTATTTGGCGTAAAAAGTGTACTATATAGAATACACTTTAGCTCCCAAAGAATCCAATTGATACGTGAAACAGGCCGTTAAAAGCTCCGGAACGCAGCAGAAGGTGGGGTTTTGTTATTCCCGGAGGTATTCCCGGTCTTCGTCGCTCAAATTTGCTTTACTGACTTCCAAAGGAATTTTTTTGACATCCTCACTTTCAGGTACGTCTTCAATGACCTTCTTTTTGGGCCTGCCTAATACAAAGCCGACAATAAGGCCTAATCCGAACATGGAACCCAGGATTACCAATTTAGGAATCCGGGCATCGCCAAAGATCCAGAACTCCATTTCGTCTGTGTTGTTCATCAATATCACTGTTACCAGCACAGAAATCAGGATGATGAAGATGGTTTTGAAGGTCATTTTTGAAAGGTTAGGAGTTTCTAAGATCGGGTTTAATTATGGGAATTGCAATGTGTGACTAAAGCGCTTTGTGTTTTGTGTTCCGCTCATAGGCGCGGAAGGGCCTAGTTCTTTTGTTTGGTCAAAAGAACCATGCCGACCGCAGGGAGACCACGAACGCCGATAAAAACAATAACAAAAACTGAGTAAACCCCACCGCTGCGTCTGCTGCTTCGTACGTTAGTGCTTCGGCTTTGCCTGCAGTTACCGCACCATCCGAATGCGGAATAACGGTGAACGGGGATTCAGTGGGTTGGCTTGAGAAACGTACCCAAGGCCTGCTAGTTTAGAGGTGCTGGCCCGAGGCCAGCATAGCAGATGTTATAGTAAAGGCTTCTCCACTTTCTACTCAATTCCATCAATTGAATTACATTCTTTTTTCTATTTTTAGCTACTCATCTCCATACAACACCTTGTGAATTATCTTTCAAAACACAGATCTGTTTTTATTTATGGTGCGTCGCTGGCAGCGGCCATGTTTTTTATGAAATGGCTGGAGTGGCGTTTTCTCATTATTAGTCATGCCTTTGAGATCTATGCGGGAATGATAGCCGCGGTTTTTACAGTTTTGGGGATCTGGCTTGCCCAGAAACTCAGCAAACCGAAAATAAAAGTTGTTACGATAGAAAAAGAATCGCCTGTTATCGGGCCTGAATTTATCTTAAATGAGAGGGCGCTCAGCGAAACCGGTATAAGTGCACGTGAGCTGGAAGTGCTGGAATTGATGGCCGGCGGCCTGAGTAACCAGGAGATCGCCGCACGTCTGTTTGTATCTTTAAGCACTATCAAAACCCATTCGTCGAATGTGTTTTTTAAACTCGAGGTGCAGCGCCGCACTCAGGCGGTTGAGAAAGCCAAACGACTGGGCCTTATTCCATAATACTTTAGTACTAAAATCAGTATGATTTGTAAAATCAGACTAAAGTATGAGGGCCGGAAAAATATAACTATTCACTTTTGAGCACATTAAAATTGAAATCATGAGAAGAATTGTATTAGTATTTGGATCCATTGCAGGGCTTTTGATCGGAGCCTTTACTGTAGCATCTATTGCCTATTGTTACAGCACTAATAAGTACGAGGGCAGTATGCTGTTAGGCTACGCCGCAATGTTGTTGGCTTTTTCGCTGGTGTATGTCGGCGTAAAGAATTACAGGGATACGGAAAATGGAGGTGTCATAACGTTTGGTAAAGCTTTTCAGGTTGGTATCGCCATCTCCCTTGTAGCCTCCACTATCTATGTCATTACCTGGCTGATCGATTATTATGTGTTTGTGCCCGACTTTATGGACAAATTCAGTGCACATCTATTGCAGGAAGTGAAGAACAGCGGAGCATCGGCGGCCGAGATAAGCAGTAAAACTGCAGAGGTGGCTTCTATGAAGGAAATGTATAAAAACCCGGTTATGGTAGTGTTGTTTACCTATATAGAAATATTACCAGTTGCGCTGGTCGTACCGCTCGTTAGTGCTTTGTTATTAAAGAGAAAGACACCCGGTGAACAGGTGGCTGCATAAAAAAACAATACGTCATAATGGTATTGTTACACTTGTGCATATATCCTGATATCTTGTTGATTTACTTGTATATAGGGTTCTTATGCTCATATAAATTAGGGTCGCCTGTCTAAGAAGTTTGTTCCTGCCTAAGTTTATTTCTATATTCAGATACTCAAACAAAACCAAACAATGAAACAACAACTTTTACTATTATCGGCCCTTATTATGCTCGGACTAACCTCCCGGGCACAGCAGCCTGGAGCGCCATCAGGCAAACCTTATGCGTATATTATTAAGGGTGGTCACGTCATCGATCCAAAAAATAACATTAATGAGGTGATGGACGTGGCGGTTACTTCCGGGACCCGTGCACAGGCTGCTCGCGTGGCAATACCAGCACGAGCAGCAGAAGGAAATAATCAGGCGCGGCCGGCAGTACCAGCACGGGAGGCAGTCGCCGGCATTGAAGGTAAAGTTGCGCGTGTAGCTAAGAATATTCCTGCAGATCAGGCCGACAGGGTCATCAATGCAAAAGGCTTGTATGTAACTCCAGGATTGATAGATATCCATGTTCACTTCTTCTGGGGACATGATGGAAGCTATTTAAAGAACGCCGCAACGGCTCTGCCGGCTGATGGCTTTACTTTCCGTACCGGTGTTACTACTGTTGTAGATGCAGGTTGTACAGGCTGGCGAGACTTTGAGCTTTATAAAAAACAAACTATTGACGTTTCACAAACCCGTGTTCTTGCTATGCTGAACATTGTTGGAACAGGCATGGATGGCCAGGGTGAGAATAATATAGACGAAATGGACCCGGTAAAAACTGCTGAGATGGCTAAGAAATATCCGAAGGATATAGTCGGCGTTAAGCTGGCTCACTATTCTGGCCGCACCTGGGTACCTACTGACCGTGCGCTTGAAGCAGGTAGACTTGCAAATATTCCGATCATGGTCGATTTTGGTTCTGCGGATCCTTATTTGCCACTTGATTCGTTATTTAATGTGAAATTCCGCCCTGGCGATATTTACACCCACGCATTTGGCGGAAACGGTACACCCAGCCCTGATGGAAGAGAATCTATTGTTGACATGAGCGGGAAAGTAAAACCCTTCGTATACAAAGCCCGGGATAGAGGAATTGTCTTCGATATCGGCTTTGGTGGTGCCAGTTACCTGTATAATCAGGGAGTTCCTGCCATAAAAGCCGGATTTTTTCCCACTACAATCAGTACCGATCTTCACACAGGCAGTATGAATGGCCCGATGAAATCCATGGAGAACATTATGGGCTTATTCATGGCAACCGGAATGCCGCTTAAAGATGTTATCGCTGCGAGTACATGGCAGCCAGCTAAAGCGATCAAACGCCAGGAGTTAGGCAATCTTTCTCAGGGATCTGTTGCTGACATTGCTATATTTAAAGTGACTGAAGGTAATTACGGCTGGCCGGTAAGGGGCGGTAAAATTGCCGGAAAGCAAAGGCTGCAAACTGAGATGACCATCAGATCTGGCATTGTAGTTTATGATCTGGACGGGATTGGACAACCAGTTGGCCCAACTCCTGCACCAGCTAACGCGGGACGTTAAGAATCGTGAATACTATAAACAGAAAAACGCCCCCCATTAGGAGGCGTTTTTTTAACTATCGTAGTTTAACTTTCGAAGTTTACTGTGCATATAGAAAGAAACTTCGAAAGTTTTTCTACTTCAACTTCTTACTAAAAAAGTCGATCGTCCGTTTCCATGCAAGTTCAGCTGCTGCTTTATCGTACCGGGGCGTAGTATCGTTATGAAACCCGTGGTTTGCGTTCTCATAAATAAAAACTTCATATTCTTTGCCATTGGCTTTCAGCGCCTCTTCGTATGCCGGCCAGCCAGCATTTACACGTGTATCCAATGATGCGTAATGCAGCTGTAAAGGTGCTTTTATTTTAGGCACATCGGCTATCGGTGCCTGACCGCCATAATAGGGTACCGACGCAGATAACGTTGGGATCCGCACAGCCATTGAGTTACAGATTCCACCGCCAAAGCAAAAGCCTACAACACCCACTTTTCCATGGCAGTCCTTGTGATTTTTCAGGTAGTCATATGCGGCTATAAAATCTTCGAGCATTTCAGCGCCATTGCGTTTACTTTGCATGGTACGTCCTTCGTCGTCGTTACCCGGATAACCGCCTAGCGGCGTTAAGGCATCCGGTGCGAGGGCAATAAATCCAGCTACAGCTGCTCTTCTCGACACATCTTCGATATATGGGTTTAGGCCCCTGTTTTCATGAACGACAATAATTCCACCAAGTTTCTTCTTAGCTCCCTTAGGTTGCGACAGTAGCCCTTTAATTGAGCCGCCCCCTTTTGGAGAGGAATAATTAATATATGCTGATTTCAGGCGCCGATCATTTGGCTTTACCTGCACATTATCCTGGTAATTTGGCATCAGGAAACTCATCAGCGACGTTAAGGTCAGGCCACCAACGGCGTAAACAGATAATTGCTGCATGAAAGAACGCCGGTCGATGCGGCTGTGGGCGTATTCATCGTAAAGGTCAAACACTTCCTGTTTGATATCTTCTTTTCTGATTTGATCCATATCAGACTAATTTAAAAAAAATGGATGATAAGAGAGATGTTTTGAACACCGCTGGAAATTTTTCAGCTAGAATATATTTTATAGCTTTGTAGCGTGAAGCTTTCCACTATTCTTTATCTGTCATCGTGATTTCGAGGCCTTTTAAAATATCTCCGGATAATTGCTTATGTGAGGGGAGCAGAAGATGAAAAAGCTTCTTATAATGCTTTTGGCCATGGCATTATCTTACAATGCCTTTTGCCAAAACAGCTTCACTACATTAATAAAAGATTCTAAGACAGGAGAGCCATTAATAGGTGCGACTGTTAACATTGCCAGTCTGCGAAAATCTGCCTCAACCAAGGAAACAGGACAGGTAACTTTCACAAACATCCCGGACGGAAAACTCGTTCTGGAAATACGCTATGTCGGCTATGTAACCAGGCAGGATTCGATGTTTTTGCCTCTAAAAGTTTCCGCACCGGTAATTTTTACGCTTGAACCAGCCGAAGAGGAAGAACTGGAGGAGATCATGGTTTCATCCACCCGGAGCAGTAGAACCATAGACAATATTCCGACACGTATTGAAGTAATAGCCGGAGAAGAGCTTGATGAGAAGGGCAATATGAAGCCTGGAGATATCCGCATGGTCCTGAATGAGAGCACAGGTATCCAGACTCAGCAAACTTCAGCGACGAGTGCAAATGCATCGATCCGGATCCAGGGATTGGACGGCCGGTATACACAAATACTTAAAGACGGATTTCCCTTGTTTTCCGGAGCTGCCAGCGGACTTGGATTATTGCAGACCCCGCCTTTAGACCTGAAACAGGTGGAGGTGATTAAAGGATCAGCTTCTACATTGTACGGTGGCGGGGCTATTGCAGGACTGGTTAACCTGATCAGCAAAACACCGGGCGACGAAAAGGAGTTAAACTTTCATTTTAACGGAACATCAGCCGGTGGGTTAGACCTGAATGCCTTCTATGGCGAAAAGTTTGAGAAAGTTGGGGTGACGGTATTTGCTGCAAGGAACAGTAATTCTGCTTACGCACCGGGTTCTATAGATTTTACCGCCATTCCTAAATTTACCAGGTATACCCTGAATCCTAAATTGTTTCTGTATTTCAATGGCAGAACCTCATTGAATGTTGGCGTTAACACCAGCTTTGAGGATCGTACTGGCGGTGATCTTCATTACATAAAAGGCAATGGCGACGCAACCCACAGCTTTTTTGAAAACAATAATACTGACCGTTTATCCAGCCAGCTATCGTTTAAACACCGTTTAGGTGGAAATTCTGAACTTAACTTTAAGAACAGTGTAAGTTATTTCAACAGGAAAATTGCTATCCCCGGATACTTCTTCGAGGGAGTACAGTACGGGACATTCTCAGAAGCTAGTTTCTTTACCGGGAATGAAAAAGCAGAGTGGGTAGCGGGAGTTAATCTTTGGACAGATCAATTCAGGGAAGAGAAAAAGACGGCTGTTCCTTTGCGGGATTATATGCAAACTACCTTTGGAGGGTTTATTCAGAATAATATTCACGTTACTGAATGGCTGGAACTGGAATCGGGGTTACGAGGTGATTATGTACTGGATTATGGCTTTTCTCTACTTCCCCGTGCTTCCGCATTGATTAAGTTGAATAATAAGCTGACATCCCGCATTGGTGGTGGACTGGGATACAAAAACCCAACTATTTTCACTGAAGAAAGTGAACGTATTCAGTATCAAAATGTGCTTCCTATTTCCTCTCAGTTTAATAGACTGGAAAGGAGCTATGGTGTAAACTGGGATATTAACTATCGGACATCACCAACAGAGGAGATGACGTTCAGCATTAATCACCTTTTCTTTTACACTTTTTTGAATAATCCACTGGCAATGGAAAAGAATACGGCAGGTCAATTTCAGTTTACAAATTCGCCCGGGCATATAGATACCAAAGGAATGGAAACCAATGTGAAGCTAACCTACAATGATTTCAAGCTTTTTATCGGGTATAGCCTAACGGATGCGAAAATCCATACCGGTAAGGTTTTAAGAGAAAATCCATTAACTGCCAAACATCGTCTGAATAATGTCCTGATGTATGAGGTTGAAGAGAAGTGGAAGCTTGGAGCGGAAGCTTATTATTACAGCAAACAAACGCTAAACGATGGAAGCAGCGGTAAGCCTTACTGGATCTTTGGATTTATGGCGGAAAAACTGTGGGAACGTTTTTCCCTATACATCAATTTTGAGAACTTTACAGATACTCGTCAGACACGTTTTGAAAGTATAAATTCCGGCAGCATTTCCAATCCCGTCTTTCGGGATATATATGCACCTTTAGATGGATTTGTGATTAACGGAGGACTTAAGATAAGATTATGAACCCGGGAATAGAACAACGTTTGGAGACTAAGGGCATTAAGCCCACTGCCATGCGCAATTTAGTTCTGGATTACCTTAGCAAACAGCTGTCGGCCGTTAGCTTGACCGAAGTCGAAAGGGCACTCGCACCAGTCGATCGCATAACGGTATACCGAACATTGAAAACCTTCGAGGAACGCTGCCTGGTTCATTCCATAGACGATGGAACCGGATCTCCAAGATATGCTTTGTGTAAGGAGGATTGCGACGAATCTCCACATCACGATCTTCACACGCACTTTCATTGCAACCAATGCAATGAAACATACTGCCTGCCTAAAACTCTTATCCCGTCTATAACACTTCCTGACGGCTTCAAGCAGGATGAAATGAGTTTGCTCGTGAAAGGTCTGTGTCAAAAATGTTCCATGTAAGTTTGCAATTCCATTGCATGTTGATATAAGCTTACTTTGTAGAACGATGAAAGCGAATACAAAACATGCCGAATGCTGCAGCCATGACGAAGATGATAAAGTAGAACATCAGCCAAGGGAATCTGTCGAACATTCTGACCACGACCATGGAGAACCCGGCTGGAAATCTCATTTGGGACTTCTTGCAGCGCTCGTGATCCTGGCTGTTATGCTCGTTCTGGAATACGGATTTGATACAGAATTTCCGGACACTATAAATCTTATAATATATGGCGTGGCCTATCTTCTCGCGGGATGGGGAATACTTGATCTTGCGTTTAGAAAGCTCAGGCGTTTTGACATTTTCAATGAGTTTTTCCTGATGAGCGTCGCAACAATCGGCGCATTCCTGATCGGCGAGTATAGTGAAGGAGTGGCTGTGATGGTATTTTATTCGATCGGGGAGTGGTTTCAGGATGCTGCTGTTAACCGCGCAAAACGCAACATCAAAGCTTTACTCGATATCCGGCCTGATGAGGTCACTGTAATCAGGCATGGCAGCGAATCCAGGGTTGATCCAGCGACCGTAGATTTAGAAGAACATATTCTGATCAAGCCGGGTGAAAAAGTCGCGCTCGACGGCCAGCTTCTTTCTGAAAACGCTTCATTTAATACTGCAGCTTTAACTGGCGAAAGCAAACCTGATACTAAATATGCAGGCGAGTCAATACTTGCTGGAATGATCAACCTTAACACTGTAGCCGAAGTTAAAGTGACAGCTTTGTTCAGTGATAGTAAGCTCAGCAAGATCCTTTCAATGGTGCAGGATGCTACGGCCCGTAAATCCCAAACGCAGCTTTTTATATCAAAGTTTGCCAAGGTGTATACACCAATCGTATTTTTCCTCGCCCTCGCAGTTTGCTTCTTGCCGTACTTCTTTGTCACCGATTATGATTTTAACGAGTGGTTCTACAGATCGCTGGTATTCCTGGTTATAAGCTGTCCTTGTGCTCTGGTTGTTTCCATTCCTTTGGGATATTTCGGAGGAATAGGGCTTGCATCCAGGCACGGAATATTATTTAAAGGCGGTAATTTTCTTGATGTTATGACCAAAGTCAATGTGGTTGTGATGGATAAGACCGGAACGCTCACAAAGGGTGTGTTCAAAGTCCAGGAAGTTGTTGCCGGGGATATTGACAAAAAAGAGCTGGTTAGGCTAGCTTCCGCTATAGAAAATAATTCAACTCATCCCGTTGCAAAAGCCATTGTAGAATATGCAGGTGGCGACATTAAAACAAAAGCTGAAAAGGTTGAAGAGATCGCTGGGCATGGTTTAAAGGGGGTTGTGGACGGGAAAGAAGTCCTTGCAGGAAATTTAAAGCTGTTAAAGAAATTTTCTGTTGACTACCCGGCAGAGATCGAGAAAGTGTTAGATACAATCGTTGTTATTGCAATTGATAAAGCTTACGCCGGATACATTACTATCGCTGACGAGATCAAGGAAGATGCAGCGGCGACAATCAATGATCTTCACAAGATGAACATCAAAACGGTGATGTTGTCGGGCGATAAGCAGAGTGTTGTGGATAGCGTTGCAGGCAAACTCGGAATCGATTCGGCATACGGTGATCTCTTGCCTGAGGACAAGGTTAGAAAAGTAGAGGAGCTGAAAAACTCCGGTCTTCATTTAGCCTTTGTAGGAGATGGCGTAAACGATGCACCGGTAGTTGCTTTGGCTGATGCCGGAATAGCGATGGGCGGTTTAGGCAGCGATGCAACAATAGAAACTGCGGATATTGTAATACAGAATGACCAGCCTTCCAAAATTGTTTCCGCTATTCAGATAGGTAAAATTACAAGGAATGTAGTATGGCAAAATATCGCCCTGGCTATGATCGTTAAAGTGATTGTTCTAGCTCTCGGAGCGGGCGGAGTGGCTACACTTTGGGAAGCGGTTATAGCAGACGTGGGGGTTGCCTTGCTAGCGATCTTAAATGCGGTCAGAATCCAGCGAATGAGCGTTTAGAAGCTATTTTCCCCATTGTCTTCCTATTGTAATCTCTCAATTTATCCACAACTAAATGGTTCCCAAATGCGTTATATAATAGTAATTAAAAACGAACACACTTAATTAGAAAACATATGAGAAAAGGATTGAAATTAAGCACCATATTAGGAATCTTATTGCTTACTGTTGTTACTTTAAGCTTTAGAAATACTACGTCATCAAATGATGTTAATTCCAATAAAATAAGCAGTTCAGATGCTGATAATAAAGCGAAATCTTCGCAAGAGGTTTTCAATGAATATGCTTTGTCTATTTATAATTTATCAGGTTTAGGAGCAGCAGGTTTAGATTATTCAGTTTTTGTTAAAGGCCTGACTGGTTATCAGAATCTTAAGGGTCTGAATCTTATACCGGAAACTAAGGCAATTCTTTCAGTTGTTGACCTTTCTATGCCGAGTACAGCAAAAAGGTTATGGGTAATTGACCTTAGCGCTCATAAGATCCTTTTTAACACCCTGGTTGCACATGGCCGTGGTAGCGGAGAAAAGATGGCGGAAACATTTTCTAATACTCCATCTTCTAACCAAAGTAGCGTTGGTTTTTATACTACTGCAGAGGTTTACACTGGCAAACATGGTCGTTCCCTTAGACTGGACGGTTTGGATGCTGGCTTAAACAACAATGCGAGAGAAAGAGCAATTGTAGTGCACGGCGCTGATTACGTGAGCCAGGATGTTATTAATGCAACTGGTCGCTTGGGAAGAAGCCAGGGATGTCCGGCACTACCAATGGCATTGTTCAGCGATATAATCAATGATATTAAAGGAAACACTCTTTTATTCATCAATGGTGAAGGTGTTGAAAAATCGGAACACCTGAAAGGAATTGCAGAAGATGCTAATCTGGCTAATATTGGATCGGCAAAAGTTCCGGCAGTAAAAGCTCAGATCTGACAAGATATCTCATAATAATTTGTCAAACGGTGATCACCTAACAAGGCTGATCACCGTTTGACGTTTTAGGGTGTTCCTATTCCCTGATGTACAACCTATTATTTTTGTTGTGATAAATAAGTAACCAGAGAAGCGAATTCTTCAAAAGAAAGGGCATTAGCCAGGCCTTCAGGCATCATTGAATTCTCCATTTCTTTTCGGCTGGCTATGTCCGCTGTCTGGATTGTGCGAACGCCCCCGCCGATATCCCTTAATGTAATTTTTTCTGCAGATTCGGCTGTCACGAAGCCCACAAAGCTCTTTTGCGCTTTAGTCGTGATAAGAACTGTTGCAAATCCCTGGGATATTGACGCATTTGGCTTTAAAATCGATTCTGCAATCTGTTCTGCGTTCATGATCGATCCAATTTGACCCATAAATGGCCCTTTCAGAGGTTCTGATTTACTTGTGCTGTGGCATGCGAGACAACCTTGTCGAATAAAAATTGCTTTCCCCATATCCGGATTCCCTTTTACCTGAGCGATGGCAAGCATCACATCTTCAATTGACGAGTTTCCAATTTGGCCTTTCTTCATTTTAATAGCCTCCAGATCTACCTTGTCTTCACTCGACGCTATTGTCTCCTGGCTTCCGAACTCGCTGATTCCCATTTGGTGTTTATCGTTCAAATGAGTAAAAAATAGCTTATCCGAAGCACTAGCTTTATTCCATTCGGCCACGAGCGTTTGTCTGATCAGAGGAGAGGATTCCCATTCAATGGTGTTATAATATGGGCCGTGCCCATCCGGGCGTGTACTCCACCAATATTCGCTTTCGTAAGGAGTTTCTTTTTTATACAAACGCGAAAGTGTGTTCAGGATCTCTTTTTTCAATTCCCTGTCACTCGATTTTTGATAAGCTGCAATCAGGCCTTCTATTGCTTTTGGCTGATGCATGTAGCGCAAAGTCCATAGACCCAATGTGG
This sequence comes from Daejeonella sp., assembly GCF_037719425.1. GTDB lineage: Bacteria > Bacteroidota > Bacteroidia > Sphingobacteriales > Sphingobacteriaceae > Daejeonella. Next base: position 17,858 of record NZ_JBBJNI010000042.1, read on the forward strand.
AATTCTTTGAACCGATTGCCTTTACAGCAGCATCAAGTGCGTTGAGACTTATCAGCGAGCGAACAGCAAGATGAGCCTTTATTATAGAAGAATTTGGCGTAGCGTGAGGGCCTTCCAATTCTTTAACCGGTGCTCTGAATGTAGGTGGAACAGTTACATTGAGCAACGCAGGAATTGCTTCTGCCCGTCCCAGACGGCCGAGCGCTATGATAGCTATTGCCTGAACCCGTTCAGACTTGTCGTTTATTGCTTGCAAAAAAGGCGCAGCCGGTACATTTTTTAAATTTCCTTTTCGGTCGGCCAGGGCACGAAGAGCAAATTCTTTTACTTTTTCTTCTGCGGTTAAACCGACCAGATTGCCGACCGAACTCTCGCCTGCGGCTTGAGCATAGGTGAAGATTCCAGCCACTCGGACATCCAGTGGCAAATTCTTGTTAGATGCAATGCTCCAGGCGGAGCTGGCAGCTTCTTTCAGCGGCCTTCTAAGTAATTCCTGCTGGGCGTTTAAGCGGGTAACTGCGCCAGGCGATTTTAATAATTCAGTTAAACCTTTGACTGAAGTTTTTTTAAGGTCAGGGAACGCCTTGTATTTCCAGCCTTTTGGAATAGCTCTTACAATGAATCCCTTATCAGGGCTTCCTGAATATCCTGCACCATCCCAGGCAGATAAATAAAGCCGCCCTGAACCATCAACATCCAGATCGGTGATTTGCGCCAATTTGATAAAATTTTCATTTTTCTGCAGGAAACTCGCCCCATCAGGTGTCACCCGGTGAATGGACAACATACTCGTTCCCCAATCTGCCATCATTGGCACCTTGTTATATTTATCAGGCCAGTTTGCGTCATCCATAAATAAAGAGCCGGTTCCTGAACCACCCCCAAGATCAACAAGTGCCGGAATAATTTCTTCGGTAAAATGTTTGAACAAAAGCGGGTAGCCATATTCACCCGACTGGATCTGATGGCTGAAACGAATATTCCATCCGCCACCATCATTGGTGTTATCCCGGGTGAAGATGTTCATATAAGGATCAATCGCTACATCATAAATGTTCCGTAATCCGTGTGTGTAAACCTCCATTTCCGTTCCATCTGGTCTTACCCTTAGGATCCCGCCGCCAAGCATGGTTAATTTTTTCCCTGAACGGTCAACCGCATTGTGGAAACCAAAATCCCCGACAGCGATATAGATCCACCCGTCGATACCCATCCTGATGCCGTTAGTGGCATGATCGGTTCCCCGGCTTTGAAGAAATTTAGGCGAACTGATATTCTGGATCAGCGGTTTTGCAGGCCCGTCAGCGATGCCATTCCTGTCTGTGTCATCGAATACAGCCAGATCCATTCCTGTTGCAAGTTTTGTTTCTTCCGAAAACGTGGTATAAAGCACAAATACCTGGTCGCCCAGAGCAATAATTCCACGAGGATTATCTACCGCAGCAAATTGAATATGGCTGTCGACTTTGCCGTCATTGTTGCTGTCAATAAGTTTGACAATACTGCCTTTACCGGGGGTTTTACCTAGCGAACCAATTTTGTCTACACCCACGAATACAGCACCGTCAGCATGCACGGCGAGGCAGGCCGGGCTGGGAGTCTGTTCGGAACCCGCAAAGTGCGAGACATTAATTTCGGAGGGCCAGCTTGATGCATTGCGAAGAGAATCGACGGTAGTATGTTTTTGGATATTGGTACCAGGTCCGTTAAGCTTATCATCTACCTGATAGCCCATTAATAAGAAGAATGAAAGGTAAAGGCTTAAAATGATTTTCAACATAGTAAAGTAGGTTAGTAATTGTTTTTAAGTGCGGCGTCATTCACGGTTATGAATATCCAGGCTGAAGTAAAATGTAGATCCCACATTTTCTTCGCTCTGCAATTCGATCTTGCGGTTCAGACATCTAATAACTGAAGTGTTTATACAACTAATGGGATAAATTAGTAAAATGTTAAAGCTTTAGTTTAGGAATGTTGTTGTCACTAACAACTAACAACTAACAACTAACAACTAACAACCTCTGTCGTTGCGAGCGCAGCGTGGCAAACAACTAAAACAACCTTAATATTTAAAGTGCTTTTTCATCGCTCTCTCATAATCAGCAAGAGCTAATTCCGGCTCGGCGATTTCAGGATGCCATAATTTTTCCCATTCAAAGCTATAATAACCTTTATAACCATTCTTTGCTAAGATATCTATCGCTTCGAATATAGGAACATCTCCTTTGCCTACGAATACGTATTGAAGTTTATCCCCCGGCAATAATTTCGCGTCCTTGATATGGGTATGCCGGATGTATTTTTTCAGTTTTTTATAAACTACCGCCGGACCTTCTTTGGTTACTGTCCACATGTTTGAGATATCCCAAACTAAAGCAACATTGGGATGGTCAGCCGCCTTCATCGTCTTTAGAACATCATCTGAGTGAGAAAAATCGCCATGGGTTTCCATCAGCACGGTTACGTTACGCGGTTTTGCATAATCCCCGAGTGTTCGTAAGCCGTTGGCGACATATTCTATAGTTTTATTCCTGTCCTGATCTTTAGGAAATTCATTTGGGAACACCCGCACAAAAGGGCAGTTAATCTGCTGCGCTAAATCGATAAAAGCCTTTGCTTCTTTCATGTGTTTATCGCGAACTGGTCCATCTGGCATATGAAAAGCTGCTGAAGCACCAAGATTGACAAATTTCAAGCCTTTTTCCTTCATCGTTGCCAATGTAGATTCCATGTTTTCAGGACTGTTGAATTCGACAGCATCCGGAAGGTTCATCTGTCGTTTTATTCCCCGAATCTCCAATCCCTTATAGTTATGCAGCGCAGCAAAATCTATTGCTTGTTTTAGGGTCCAGTCCGGACAGGCAATCGTAGAGAATGCTAATAGCGGTTTATCCTTTAGCAGGATAAATGATGAACTCGTCATCGATGCTGCCACTAAAATGGCGGAGTTTTGCAGGAATTCTATTCTGGTATACGTCATGATTGATGAACTTTTTATGGAAATATAAATTTCATAAAAGCATTTCATAAGTCGGCTATGATTTTGAAAAAGTTTACGGGCTATTATCTGACGCGCAGATCTGCTGGAAAAAAGACTAACGCGCCATTTAGTTACACTTGTCCCCTTGCATTTCTGCACAAACGTATTAACTTTATCAAACACAAACATTTAAAAAAATGAAGAAATATACCCTGTTATTACTACTCCCATTGGCTTTTATTTCTTGTAAATCGATGCCCTCGGGCCAAGGCCAAACAGGCGCAAGAGTTGATGTTGAAGCAAAATTAAAGGAACTTAATATCCAATTGTCTCCGGTCCCTCGATCTACAGCGAGTATTGTTAAGACTGTCAGAGTCGGTAACATGGTATATACTTCAGGGCACGGGCCTGATAAACCAGGTGGCGGCCAGATCTTTGGTACTGTGGGAGGTAATCTTACCCTGGAGCAGGGCCAGGAGGCTGCACGACTAACTGGTATCGCATTACTTTCTAGTCTGAAAGCCGAAATTGGCGATTTGAGTAAAATTAAAAGAGTTATAAAAGTGTTGGGGCTTGTGAACTGTACTCCTGGTTTTACCCAGCAGCCACAGGTTATGAATGCTTTTTCAGATATGATGGTAAAGATCTGGGGTGAAAACGGAAGACACGCACGTTCAGCTGTTGGTGTGAATGCTTTGCCAAATAATATTGCGGTAGAGATTGAAATGATTGTTGAGCTTTATTAGAGTGTTATTGCATTAATGTTAATTATAAACTATTTAAATTCTAAGATATGAAACCTTTTATTTCTATTTTCCTGTTATTCTTAATTGGTTTGGCTGGTGTAACCAGTGCCCAAACTACCCTAAAAGCTGGCGATAAAGCGCCTGGTTTTATTTCCAAAGATCAGAATGGTAAAACAGTTTCATTAAAGCAGTTTAAGGGTAAGAAAGTTGTACTGTATTTTTATCCAAAAGACAATAGTTCAGGCTGCACCGCTCAGGCTTGTAGTTTACGGGATAATATTTCGGAGCTGAAGAAACAAGGCTATACAATTTTGGGAGTCAGCACAGACGATGAAGCTTCGCACAGGGGCTTTATAGAGAAGCACGCTTTACCTTTTTCTCTAATTGCCGACACAGATAAATCTATTCACAAAAAATATGGAGTGTGGACGGAAAAGGAGAGGAACGGTGTTAAAGCGTTCAGTACCACCCGCACGACCTTTGTTATTACTAAAAGTGGGTTTATCAGTAAAGTAATTACAGAGATTGATACCAAAAATCATGCAGGTCAAATACTGAGTTTGAAGCGATAGAAAAAAGGTGATTGACAAACTCAAATTGTCAATCACCCTTTCATTACTTAATTTTTAATTTTTCACAGGCGCAACAGGTGGCGGAGGTGCCAGAACAGGCAAACCATAATTTAGGACCAAGCCGTTAAAGCTGCAATTTAAGACATCTTAAACACATGCCTCTTAGCAGTCCACGTTCCTTCACCATATTCTCCGACACTGAGATGACCCTGTAAGGTGTCTCCAACCAGCTTTCCATTAAAGAAGGAGTGGACCCTTGCCCCATCAACACCGTAGGTACTCCGGATGATCACATGATTGCCATTGATAGTTCCAACCAGGTCGCGTGATCCGATGTGGCCAATATAAGTGCCCTTTAAGTCGTTGCCTGTCTGCTGGATCATAAAAGTCTGGCTTACCGTAGCAGCATAATACTTGGTTTCTACATCCCACTGCCCGCTCAGATCTGCTGCTGCAGGGCCGCTGGGGCGGGACACAGGCTGGGGTTTCGAAAGGATCTCGTAGATACGGTTTGCCACTACTTTTTCATCACCATTATCCATTTGTGATGCATCCACTGATACGCTTGTTCGCTGGTTAGGCTGGAAATAACTTCCGGCAGCCCCGATGGATATTCGGGGAGTGCCGGTCCATAAAAGATCTTCTACATCTTGTCCGATATAAGGGATCGTAGCTTTATCCCAGGTAACCGACAAACCAGGCGCCGGATTTGAGCGCCCCGCAGGCTGCCGGATACTGGTATTGACACCGGGAATAGTCTTTAGTTTTTGAGCTATAGTTTCAAGACGGGTGGTCCATAGTTTTCTTTCTGCAACATGGTCACGCTTAAACCACATCTCTGCAGCCGTCAACATTCCAATTATTTCTTCACGCCCTACTTTGAAGCCGCGCCCGAAACCATGGTGGGGCCCGGTATTCATTCTGGCAGCCATAATCAGGTCTTTACGGCCAACGAGCAGGCCGGCGCATTGCGGGCCTCGCATAAACTTCCCGCCGCTATAAGCTACAAGGTCAGCACCTTGCTGAACATGGGGGTTAGGGTTTTCGGGCCCTTCAGCTGCTGCATCTATTAAAATAGGGATACCCATCGGTTTGGTTATCTCTGAAATGATCTTTAACGATAGCGGGCCGTCGTTTGAGCCGGCTCCTGCAAGCAAGTAGACCATAGCAGTCCTTGGGCCTAAAGCGTTTTTTAACTCCTCTACATTGGCAACTTGTACCATCCGTACACCAACCGCTTTACAGCCTGCATCGTAAGCGGAACGGGAATAAGATGGTACTACCACCTCATCTTTCATTCCTGTGATATTAGGTATCATCCAGATCTTGTCGGGATCCCCGCCGGTGACACACCCGGCTGTCCCTGCTGTTATAGCTGCGGAAGCGCCCGATGTCACACAGCCAGACTCTGTACCCATAATCTCACCCAGGCGTTTGCCCACACCGTCCATCAGCTCATCGATTTGTACATACTCATTGATTGCTGCATCCATTGCTTCACGCACTTCTGGTAGCAATTTGCTAGCACCGATAACAGTAACAGTTCCGCGCGCATTAAGCATTGGTTTCACCCCGAGCGGCTCATATACACTTTTACGTTTCGCCTTTTGAGCAGGGGAAAAGGTTTCAGCACCTAAACTGCCTGCTACCGCTCCGGAAACGGGCAAAATGGCAAGGCTTTTAATAACATCTCTTCTTTTCATTCTAATATTTTTACCATAACAAGGTTAGTTAAATATCAACCTTTTTCTTTATATCCAGAAGTATTAGATATAACAATTTGGATTGATAGGCACCCATATTAGGGATGAGGGTGCGGTATATGATGGGTAAGATGAATCCGATTTATACGTAGAGTCGCATGAGACGTTCACCCTCATTTGAAGAAAAAGTAAGTACCATCTTGATAGACGGTTTACGGAAAGCATTTTTAAGGAAATTACGCCAGGAGAATTAACACAATAAACTATATCCAGTTGCGGGTGTTCTTTAGCTAATGGCGCTGAAGCGTAGGACATACAGTAAAGAATTCGTACACAAAAAGCTCGTGTTCCGGCTGCGACTTTTCCTCGTACTCCTTAGTATAATGTTAATTATCGGCATCTATGATGTTTCGTCCTCCTATATCACTATCGCAAAATCGCTGGTAGCTTTTTCTATGGGAACTGTACTTGGTTTTGTTATCGGAAGTGCCGCTAACATATTTTGGCATGAGCAAGCCAATAAAGTCATGATGAAAATGGATATTGTCAGCGGTGTAATTCTGGGACTATATATCATTTTTGCTATTTTCAGACGTACGATCTTCCAGCACTGGTTTAGCGGGAATGAACTATCTGCTTTTGTTATTTTGTTATCTGCCGGCATCATGCTGGGGAGGTTTATATCCGTACGAAAGCGGGTAATTGGAGTTTTAAAGCACCATGAAAAGCACAAGTAGTTATTGACCTAAGTTATCCAACCTTTAACGCCAGGATCTGCTCTTTATACCTTGTAGGTAATATGAGATCTTTTACCGGGCCATCAAGTTTGAAAAGGCGACAGATTTTATAAACCGCTATGACGGGAACCAGTAATTTAACTCCTTTCAAAGAGAGTAACTTCTTAACCTGTGGGGGCGCTATGAGATTCTGGGCCTGCTTTAATATTGCAAAACGGACAGCACCGAGATGTTTGCGATATTGCTTATAGAGATCTGCTGTGAGTGCGCCATAAGCCATATTCGTTTCAAGGTGGAGATCCCGGCTTTCCTTCCAATCAGAATAATTCTGTGGGAGACCGTTAATCCCCATCCGTAATCCAACTGCATTGAATACTTCGAAAACTTCAGTTTTTTCCACTTCCGTCATCTTGCGTTCCAATACCTCAAACGCTCGTATCGAGTAATCTATCAGCATGTAGAGAACATCGCAGTAAGCCCAATCAGGAATCTTTGCACCACGATTGGCTTCTACGTTCTTGTGTATTGCGGTTATTTGATCAATAGCTCTTAAAGCATCTTCATGGCCAGAGAATACAATTTTTTTGGCATATCCAACCGTGGAGAATAATCTTCCGATGGGATCGGCGGGAAGACGCCCTGTAAAGTACAGCCAGTCGACAGCCTTGTTCAGGGCAAACTCCGCGGAAGCGCCGGCAAAAATGAAAAGTATCGTATCTGGATTTCCCCAGATCTTTCTTACGACAGAATCTTCTTTTACAAAATATCTCATCCGGTGAATCTCCTTTCAACTATCAAAACCGTTATACTTCCCAATGTATAGGCAAGCATGTCAATCCACGCAAACGAAGTGCCTATAATAACATTAGCTAAAGGATAGCTTTCCAGGCCGAGGACCTCTACAATCCTGAAATATTGCAGGGTTTCGAGCAGGTAAGCGAAAAGCAATACAGATAAAGCTATCGTTGTTTTATTCGCCTCCACTACGCTTTTAACTATACAGTAAAGAAGTATGACCACCAGGAAGTCGCCAACATAAGGACGAACGAAGGCGTCGGTAATATACAGTGCTATAAAAACCTCTGTAAGGAAAAGCACGATCGCATATTCCATGTATTTGCTGTTAACCTTTAAGGGCATATGAAAGTACTTTGAAATGCAAAGGTAAACTAAAGTATTGTATATGCAATTATTAATAATAGATAGGAGCTGGGCTGTTCCTGATTTGGTTGGGGATGTTTTGCGAAAATAAAGCATGGGGGTTCATGTCGTGCTGACAATGGCGCCTACTCACCACAGAAAGTTTTACGCAATTGGGCCGAATGTTACGTTTTGAGTGTTAACGTACACGAACACTCTAAAAGATGATAAATTTCCTTGTTTATTAAAATCAGGTTGTTATATTCGTGATAACTTAACTTAATGATCTCTGACAAATCATATTCATATTCAGAGCTTCTGGACTTATTGAAGTCGGACGATCAGAAGGTATTTGCTGAGATTTATGGCAGGCTTGGGAGGGGATTTACAGACATGCGTTGATGATGCTGCGTGAAGAAGATGATGCCAAAGACGTAGTTCAGGAACTGTTTGCCAATTTGTGGGTTAAAGGGAAAGATATTGTTTTAAGTACCAGTCTCTCCGGCTATCTGTATGTTTTGGTAAGGAACAGGATCATTACGGCCCCTAATGTATTATCACGCTAAAGCATTGTTGAATTATGTAGCTAACTAACAGTATATGAATAAAAACCTTACTCAAACTTTCAGAAAATCGCTGCTCTCAGGCTTTTTGCTTGCGATTCTAGCGTATGATGGAGAAGCTCAGCAAAGGCCGGTCGCCCTGAGGGATTCTATCGCCACCTTACACAGAGATTCGTTAAGAATACCTACACTAAACGGCAAAATACCGCTGAAATACATTACCGGTTCGGTATCGTACATTTCGGGTGAGCAGGTAAATACGATTCCGGGAAGCAACCGGATTAACTCGGTAATAGGCCGCTTGCCTGGATTTGCTATTTCGCAGACGGATGGTTTACCCGGTTCGGAGAGCTCATCTCTTTCGATTCGCGGATATCATACCTTTAGCGGACTAAATTCGCCGCTGGTACTTATAAATGGAAGAAGGGATGACGAGACTATGCTTGAGCCAAATGATATTGAAAGTATAACAATTCTCAAAGATGCGGCTTCGACAGCCCTTTACGGGATGAATTCTACAAATGGTATAGTTCTCATTACCACAAAAAGGGGACATGAAGGCAAGATTAAAATCAATTACAATCTTCAAAGTGCCTTTCAACAGCCAACAAGGCTTCCGAAACCACTTGATGCCTTCAATTATGCAACGCTTTATAACGAGGCGTTGTTGAATGATAATCCGCTTGGCGGGGTTAAATATGATGCTACTGCACTTACGGCTTATAAGTCAGGAAGCGATCCGTTCAGGTATCCGAATGTCAAATGGACCGATGAATTGTTAAAGGACTATTCCATGCAAACCCGGAATAATCTTAATATAAGTGGCGGCGGCAAAACAGCGAAATATTACTTCTCTGGAAGCTACCTGAACGAAGGTGGAATCTTTAATGTCGACAAAAGTGTTAATACCTATAATACGAACACCAATATTGATGCTATAAACGTTCGGGCGAATGTTGAAATAGATATTGCCAAGCACCTGAAGCTCTTTACGGATGTGCGTACAAAACGCGATAAAAGGAATGCCCCGGGAGCTTATTCAGCCAGTTATGACGAAGGCATATTTGCTCCTTTATATAACACGCCTGCAAATGCTCATCCAATCAGGAATGCAGACGGTTCCCTTGCTGGAAACGCCGATTATGTTAGTAATCCATACGGGATGCTCAATTACAAGGGCTATTCTAACTATATCATTACCTCACTTTCAACGTTTTCCGAGCTTACGTATGACTTTAACAGTCTCATAAAAGGCCTTAGTCTGAAAGGGAATTTCGGCTTCAATAACTATACTCAGTTTATAATCAGCAGGTCTAAAAACTTTGAAGTATATAACCTGAATGCCAATGGATCTTATACCAAAATTGGCCTCAACAGCCCGATCGCAGCTTCGGGAGGCTATGATCAGGTTGTCAGAATCTTTGATCATTCCTTATCATTAAATTATGATAGAGAATCCGGAAATCATGCAGTACGGGCAATGTTAATGTATGACCGGGATCAAATTGATAACGTTCGTACTCTTAACCTTACACGGAATTTTCAGGGTCCGAAGGCGAGTTTCTCCTACCGCTTTAATAACCGCTATTTGCTTGATTTAGTAGCTTCTTACGAAGGCAGCGAGCAGTATCCAAAAGGTGATCGCTACGGATTTTTTCCGGCTGCTTCGGCAGCATGGATCGCATCTGAAGAAGACTTCATAAAAAGAGGCGCAATTGATTTTCTAAAAGTGCGTGCGTCTTACGGAAGGACAGGGAATCCGGCGAATACATATTTTGAATATTTGGGTGCATTTACGCAGGTTGGAAGTAGCGGTGGAGTATTTGGTACGACACCGGCGGCTTCGATAGGTATTTATCAGAACAAGATCGCTAATCCAAACATTACCTGGGAAAAAAGTCTCAAGTCAAATGTCGGACTGGACATTGCTTTGCTAAAGAACAGACTTAGCGCTTCTGTAGATTACTTTACTGAGGATACCAGGGATATACTTTTGCGGAATGCTGTTTCCGGAATGTATGGTGCGGCTCTTAATAACTCTGGCGGCCGAATGAAAAATAAGGGATTTGAGTTGCAGGGCGGCTGGAACGACCAGGCAGGAGCTCTTCGTTATTCAGCTAATCTTCAGATGTCGCGAACAGATAACGAGATCGTG
>NZ_JBBJNI010000043.1:0-28404 GCF_037719425.1 Daejeonella sp.
TTAATATCATGAGAGGCTATCCTTTTCTGATCAACGAAGAAAAGCTTACAGCAAACACCCGTGCTCATGCAGAAGAATATTTAGGCAAAGAAAACGTTTTGGATCTGGATATCTGGATGGCAGCTGAAGACTTTGCATATTATTCTCAGGTTTCGGATGCTTGTTTTTACAGGCTTGGGACTGGTAATGAATCGCGCGGTATAACCTCATCTGTTCACACACCAACTTTTGATGTGGATGAAGATTCCCTCAAGTTAAGCACGGGCCTTATGACTTATATAGCCCTGAAGCAATTGGGTAATTAACAATTGCAGCCTGACTGCATTTACAAATACTATGAAGAAGCTTGTTTTATTTTTTGCTGTAATACTTTCCAGTGCGGCGACTTTTGCGCAGGACATTCCGCGCTTTAATCCTGATACTGTCTGGACTATTAACATAGACTCCGCAATCACGGTTCAATCGACGCGGCTAACTGTTGAGTCGTTCATTAATGAAGTGATGAACGATACCAGCTTTTACAAGGCATTCCGGAACATGAAAAAATATTCCTTCACTGCTGAGAATAACATCTTTACTTACGACAAAAAGAACAAGGTAGAAGGAAGCATTTACCGGAGGATCTTCCATAACAATAATGGACCTTATAAGATGCAGATTCTGGAAAAAAGGGATAAGGGGCAAGTATATAAGAAGAACGGTAAATACTCACTTTATACGGTGGAGATGTTCGACTATATTTTCATGAATGCTTACAACTCTGATTTTACCCCTTCTGAAGATCTTGGTGGCACTAAAGAAAGCAATGAATCATACAAGGATAAACTAAAGACACTGATATTTAGTCCGGGACGGCCTGTAAAAGGTATTCCCTTCATCAGCAATAAGACCGCGATCTTCACGCCAAATATGCGCCAGTATTATGATTATTCCTTTTTCCGCGGAACTTACCTCGATTCAATTCCCGTGTATATCTTCAAGGTAAAAATGAAACCTGGTTTATCAAACTGGACTAAAGACGGCATCATGATTAAAGAGCTTATCACAACTTTTGATATGCGGAATTTCCAGATCCTTGGTCGTTCGGTTGACATGAAATATGGTAACCTGGCGTTCGATTTCGATGTTAAAATGAATATCGAGCTTGGATATTTTGGCGAAGATCAGTCTTTACTTCCTACCAAGATCAGTTACCAGGGAAACTGGGATATTCCTCTGAAAAAGGAAGAGCGGGCGAGTTTCCTAATCCTTCACAAAGGGTATAAGCTGGGGAATTAGATATTTGCTCATAAGCAAATAGCAAGATCCCAAAACACGCTGCGGGATTTTGATCCTTCTTGCCGAATTTGTAATGATGGCCAATTGCTAAATAAATTCATCGTTTAATTTAGCAAGAGAATTTTTTCCTTAATTTTAAATCCCAGCTGAATAGTTTTGATCCCTAAAGAAACCGTTGATAAAATCATTGAGACATCCCGTATCGAGGATGTTGTTGGTGATTTCGTATCGCTGAAACGGAGGGGAACAAGCCTGATCGGATTATGTCCGTTCCATAATGAAAAAACTCCTTCCTTTCACGTCTCGGTAAACAAGGGCATTTATAAATGTTTTGGGTGTGGCAAAGGCGGCGATTCTGTGCGCTTTGTTATGGACCATGAAAAGGCGACTTATCCCGAAGCCCTGAGATACCTTGCAAATAAGTACAGCATTGAAATTGCTGAAGTTGAAAATACACCTGAAGAGCAGGCAATTAATGACCGCCGTGAAAGCCTATACATTGTTTCCGGGTTTGCCTCAAAGTTCTTCCAGCAGCAGATGTTTGAGACGGATGAAGGAAAAAGCATTGGGCTTAGCTATTTTAAAGAGCGCGGCTTTCGGGATGACATAATCAAAAAATTCGAGCTTGGCTATTCGCCGGATGTATGGGATGCGCTGACGACTGCAGCAACTTCTGAAGGGTATAACATCCAGTTTCTTGAGGAAACGGGCTTAACCATCCGTAAGGATAACGAGAAGTTCTACGATCGCTTCCGCGGGCGGGTAATGTTTCCCATCCATAGTTTTACTGGAAGGGTCATTGGCTTTGGCGGAAGGACTTTAAAAACGGATAAAGCTGTTCCCAAATACGTCAATTCTCCTGAGAGCGATATTTACCATAAGTCAAATGTGCTTTATGGTTTATCATTCGCTAAGAAGGCTATCAGGGATCTGGACAACTGCTATCTGGTTGAAGGTTATGCGGATGTTCTGTCCGTGCACCAGGCTGGGATCGAGAATGTGGTGGCTTCGTCAGGAACTTCACTAACAGTTGAACAGATCCGCCTAATCAAGCGGTTTACAGAAAACATCACCATATTATACGATGGGGATGAGGCCGGTATAAAAGCATCTTTAAGAGGACTAGACATGATACTGGAGGAGGGCCTCAATGTCAAGGTCGTACTTTTTCCTGATGGGGATGATCCGGATTCTTATGTTCAAAAGTTTGGAAGTGCTGCATTCAAGACGCATATTGAGCAAAGCAAGAAAGACTTTATACTTTTCAAAACAAGTATTCTATTAAAGGATGCGGGGAAAGACCCGATAAAGCGGGCTGGCATAATCCGGGAAGTGGTCGAAAGTATCGCAAAGGTTTCTGATGAAATTAAAAGTTCCAATTTTATCAAACAGTGCAGCTCTCTACTTCAAATCGAAGAAAAAGCACTAAGGCATGAATTAAAAAAAATTAAGGACCACGGAACATCGCGGAAGCAACAATACGTCGCGCCGGAGGTAGCAACTAACAACAACGCTCTTTCTGGAGAAGCTCTGGATCTTCGCGGGTTAATTGAGCTCGATTCTGATGAGGCGCAGGAAAAGGAGATCGTTCGATTACTTCTTAACTATGGGCATGAATTAGTTCATTGGGACGGTATAACCGACACCTACATCGCGCCATATGTCATTGGTAACCTTGCCGATGTAACTTTCGAACATCCATTGTGTATCCGGGTTATTGATGAATATAAAAAGCAGCTCGAAGAGGGGGAGCTTCCATCCGAGCAGGATTTTATTAAGCACTCTGATCATGAAATTGCTGACCTGGCAATATCTATGGTTTCCTCACCTTACATCCTTAGTGAAAACTGGTACGCGAAGAGGAAGATCTATGTCAAAAATGAAAGCGAAGACCTTAGATCTACTATCCTTGGGGGTATTTTCCATTTAAAAAAGCGTAAGGTCGACAGGATATTAAAAAAGATCCGGGATGAGATCCAGGCGGAAGATGATACAGACAATCAGGCAATCCTGATGAAAAAGTATATGCAGGTTAAGGAAGTCGAAAAGGGAATATCTGCTTTCCTGGGGTCTGTTATAGTGAAATAATGGCCACTCACAATGACACTGGCACGAAAGGAGAAGCGATTGCAAAAAAGCATCTTGAGGATAATGGATACCAGATCCTTGAAGTGAACTGGAGATGCAGGAGGGCTGAAGTTGATCTGATCGCGTTCAAGGATTCAACCCTGATATTTGCAGAAGTAAAAACTCGGACCGGCAATTCTTATGGTGAGCCCGAGGATTTTGTTACTTATGCAAAACAAGGACTTATGGAGTTCGCGGCCGAAGAATATATTTATAAGACAGGTCATAGCGATGATATCCGGTTTGACATTATATCAATACTGTTTGATAAATTTGAAAATTACAAAGTAAATCATATCGAAGATGCCTTTTGGCCAGGGTCATAGCTTCATATAACTTTTATATTATGCGTTTAAAATTAATTTACCTTTCGACCTCTATTGTTTTATTATTAGCCCGATGTGTGAGTGATGGGAAGAAAACGGAGGAAACGTCAACTTTTATCAGTCCGGAAGCAGGCAGAACGATAAATGTTGGAGATAGTGTCAATTTGCAGGTAAAGCTTACCGATAAAGCAGACTCAGTGGTGTATTTCGCAGATGGCGAGCGCCTGTCTCATTCTGTCGGTGACAAACCAGTAAGCATTCAAACAGCGAAATTGCCTCTCGGGACAAAAGCGATTACCGCGAAGATTTACCGTAACGGAGCAGAACCGGAAGAGATCAGCACGAGTATTGTGTTGAAATCGTCTTTAATTCCCCAGAAATTAAGTTATACCGTTGTCCAGGAATATAAGCATGATACTGAGTCGTATACTCAGGGCCTGGAGTTTCACAATGGATTTTTCTATGAAAGCGATGGACTTGCAGGCGAATCTTCTATCAGAAAAGTTGAACTGTCAACAGGAAAGGTATTGCAGGTGACGCCAGTCGATAAAATATTTGCCGAAGGGATGACCATTGTTGGGGATAAGATTCTGATGATTACCTACACAGAGAATTTGATGATGGAATATGATTTGAAATCATTAAAGCTTTTGCGTGAATGGAAAACTTCTTATAACAGGCAGGGCTGGGGATTGTGTAATGATGGGAATAAGATATACAATTCAGACGGGACAAATGTCGTTCATATCCTTAATAAGGATACTTATATGGAAGAAAGTTATCTTGAAGTATATGACAACAACGGGCCTGTTCAGTATCTAAATGAGCTTGAGTTTATCGACGGGAAGATCTATGCGAATGTTTATGAATCTGACCGTATTGTGGTTATTAACCCCGCTAACGGGCAGGTGACTGCTGACATAGATCTTTCAGAGCTGTATCCGAGCACCTCGCGGGACGTGGATCTGGTGCTGAATGGCATCGCATGGGATGCGCATGGGAAACGATTATTTGTCACCGGGAAGAAGTGGGATAAATTATTTCAGATTAAATTGAGTCCTCAAACTGCTCTTTAATGAAAAAAACATTCTTAATAGCCGTTTTATTTCTTTGCGGGTCGCTTGTAACTGCACAAAAAAAAACTAAGAACCTGGTTGTAGTTACCCTCGATGGCTTAAGATGGCAGGAGGTTTTCAGAGGGGCGGATTCCGTTCTGGTTAATAATAAAGAATACAATTCTGACAAGAAGGGTATCACAGCACGGTTTGTGAGAGACTCGCCGATTGAACGCAGAAAAATATTGATGCCTTTCTTATGGTCTACTGTTGTTCAAAAGGGCCAGATCTATGGTAACCGGGACCTGGGAAACAACGCCGAAGTTGCCAATCCCTATAAATTTTCTTACCCAGGATACAGTGAGCTTTTTACAGGCTTTCCAGATCCAGGGATGAATACAAATGATAAAATTCCCAACCCTAATACCAATGTTCTGGAATTTGTAAATAAGCAAAAGGGTTTTGAGGGGAAGGTCATTGCGTTTACTTCATGGGATGTTTTCCCATCAATATTGAATGATAAGCGGTCTGGGATTATAGTTAATTCGGGTTTGGCAGTTTTGAATGTCCCTGGAATGAGCGATCGCCTGAAGCTTTTAAATGAGCTGCAGCATCAGGCTCCCGGCTTTGTTGATGAACAGATCAGGCTGGATGTTCTTACCTATCAATTCGGCAAGCAATATATGATCGAAAAGAAGCCCAGGGTTCTATATCTGGGTTTTGATGAAACCGACGATCTGGCGCATCAGGGGAATTACCGGGCTTACCTGCAGCAGACAACTAAAACAGATGCTATGCTGGCCGACCTCTGGAATTACCTCCAATCTGATCCATTTTACAAAGATCAAACAACTCTTGTCATAACCTGCGACCATGGACGAGGACAGGTGCCACTCGAAACCTGGAAGACCCATGGTGAAAAAATTGACGGAGCAGAACAGGTTTGGTTTGCAGTTATGGGACCGGACACTCCTGCCAAAGGCGAAATGAAAACCCAATCAACGATTTATCACAAGCAGCTGGCGCAGACATTTTCCGAATTGCTCGGCCTCAATTTTAAATCATGGGCAAACCATGAAGTAGGCTCTGCTATAAACTTGAAATAGAATCGGACTTTAAGAAAACGGGATGCCGCCCGCATGAAACTCTCCACCTGCCTGCCGGCAGGCAGGCTTTCAACTTTCCACTCTCCACTGTTTGTACTGATTAATCAATCCATTAGTCGATACGTCGTGTCCTTCAACTTTCGCATCATTTTTCAATTCGGGTAAAATCTGCCCGGCCAGTTGTTTCCCAAGCTCAACGCCCCACTGATCGAAACTGAAGATATTCCATATCACACCCTGGACGAATATCTTATGTTCGTAAATCGCGATCAACGAACCTAATGTAAATGGTGTGATCTTCTTAACAAGTATTGAGTTCGTCGGTTTGTCACCATCAAAGACTTTAAACGGTGCAAGTTCAACAATCTCTCTGGCTTTCTTCCCTGAGGCTTTAAGCTCGGCTTCCACTTCAGTCCGGTTCTTTCCATTCATTAGTGCTTCCGTTTGCGCGAAGAAATTTGACAACAGCAGTTGGTGATGGTTTCCAATTGGGTTATGGCTCTGCGCAGGTGCGATAAAATCGCATGGAATCAGTTTCGTGCCCTGGTGGATCAGTTGATAGAAAGCATGCTGGCCGTTAGTGCCGGGCTCTCCCCAGATCACGGGCCCTGTTTGATAGTCTATAACATCTCCGTCGCGGTCTGTGGATTTTCCATTACTTTCCATATCCCCCTGCTGGAAGTATGCCGCGAACCTGTGCATGTATTGGTCATAAGGTAATATTGCCTGGCTTTGCGCTTCGAAAAAGTTGGTATACCAGATACCCAATAAAGCCAGGACTACAGGAATATTTTCTTTAAAGTCGGTATTCCGGAAATGCTTGTCTGATTCGTGAGCACCGTCAAGCAATGATCTGAAGTTCGCGAACCCTATGCCGCATGCGATGCTTAAACCGATGGCACTCCACAGCGAATACCGGCCGCCAACCCAATCCCAGAATTCGAACATATTCTCTGTATCGATCCCGAACTCTGCCACACCTTTTTTATTAGTAGAGATCGCAATGAAATGTTTAGCGACTTCATCTTTTGAACCCCCGTTTTTCAGGAACCAGTCACGTGCAGAATACGCGTTGGCCATTGTTTCCTGGGTGGTAAATGTCTTGGACGCGATCATGAACAAGGTAGTTTCAGGATCCACTTTCTTCAAAGTTTC
The DNA here is from genome assembly GCF_037719425.1 of Daejeonella sp. Taxonomy (GTDB): domain Bacteria; phylum Bacteroidota; class Bacteroidia; order Sphingobacteriales; family Sphingobacteriaceae; genus Daejeonella. The sequence goes on from NZ_JBBJNI010000043.1 coordinate 7,048, forward strand.
AGCAATATGCGAACCGTCAACATTGGAAACGAAATGAAGCTTGAGGTGGTTGTTATAGGGTTTCAGAGCTTCAGTAACCATCACGGGTCCAAGGTCCGAGCCACCAATCCCGATGTTTACAATATGTTCTACAGGCTTTCCGCTATAACCTTTCCACTCACCATTGATTACTTTGTTAGAGAACGACTCCATTTTTTCCAGGACCCTATGGATGTCGGCTGATATATCTTTACCCTCAAGTACAAAACCCGTCTTTTTGGGATCCCGGAGAGCTGTATGCAATACAGCCCTGTCTTCGGTTTCATTAATCTTTTCCCCTTTAAACATGGCTTCAACTGCCTCTTTAAGTCCGCACTCCTGAGCCAGCTCGAGAAGCAGTTTCTGTGTCTCTCCATTTATCCGGTTTTTGGAATAGTCGAGCAGGATATCACCAAATTTAATCGAGAACTTGTCGAACCTGGCTTCATCGCGAAACAGATCTCTCATGTGGTGTTTTTTAATCTGATCGTAATGTTGAGCTAAAGCTTTAAAGGCGTGTGTGGAGGTGAATTTCTGACGTGGAAGCATAGGAGAGTTATATTTGTAAGTGCTAAGTTATAAGTCTTAAGGGATACAAGATAAATAAGTACTTAACGAGTGTCCGGCGTTTCAGGAATTTGGCTTAATTAATTGTAAAATTAGATATATATCCATTAATTTGGATTTATTCCTGACCAATCAAGTATAAATTAATGAAGAAATTATTAACCATGTTACTGATGGGCTGCTGCATTCCAATGTTTGCACAGACTAAAGCCGATGATGTGAAGACTTTCACATTGAAAAACGGTATGAAATTCCTGGTGCTTGAGGATAGTTCTATTCCCAATGCGAATATGTATTTGTTTTATAAAGTCGGATCCAGGAATGAATACCCGGGAATAACTGGCTTATCACATTTCTTTGAACACATGATGTTCAACGGAGCTAAAAAGTTTGGCCCGAAAATGTTCGATCAGACGATGGAGTTTAACGGGGGAGCAAATAACGCATATACAACCCAAAATGTAACAGTGTATACGAACTGGTTCCCGGTAAGTGCAATGGAAACTATTTTTGACCTTGAAGCCGACCGGATTTCCAGCCTGAGCATCGATCCTAAAATGGTTGAGAGTGAGCGGGGCGTTGTTCTTTCAGAACGAAGCACCTCTCTCGAAAATTCCCCTTGGAGTATGCTTGGCGATGCTCTAAATGCTACCGCATTCCAGGAGCACCCTTATCATTGGACGGTAATCGGTTATGAGAACGATATCAAGAACTGGACTAAAGAAGATCTTGAAAAATACTTCAAAACCTATTATGCTCCGAACAATTGCGTTGTAGTCGTTTCCGGAAACGTTAAAGTTGATAATGTAAAACAGCTTGCTGAAAAATATCTTGCTAATATTCCTAAGGGACCAGATCCTAAAGCTGTGCATCTTGTAGAACCGCCTCAAACTGGCGAACGCCGGGTAACGGTTCAAAAGGAGGTGCCGACTCCGTATATGATGATCGGATATCATACTCCTGACGCAAAGCATAAAGACTATTATGCGCTGAGTATATTAAGCTCGATTCTTAGCAAGGGGAATTCATCCCGGCTTTATTCGTCGCTGGTTGATAAAAAACAGCTTGCAACTAGTGTCTTTACTGACTTTAGCGAAAGCTTTGACCCGAACTTATTTCAGTTCTATGTGGAAAGCGCCGAGAACGTAAAAGAGGCAGATCTGGAAAACGCGGTTTACGAGGAGATCGAGAAGATAAAGAAAGACGGCATAACTGCTCAGGAACTGCAGAAGATTAAAAACCAGAAGCTGATGGAGTTTTATTCCCAGTTAGAAACGATCAATGGTAAATCAAATAATATCGGTACTTACGAAGTGTTTTTTGGAGATTATCGTAGGATGTTCGACGCACCTGCAGAATATTCAAAGGTAACTGCTGACGATGTGAAACGTGTAGCAAACGAGTATTTCAAAAAGTCCAACCGTACCGTTGGGATCTTAAAAACTAATGTTGAGGATTAAGAAATGAAGACGATCATAAAATATATATTTTCTGCATTAACACTTATTATACTGTCTTTGTCAGTGAACGCACAAACTAAACAGGCCGCGTTTAAGGTGCCGGCCTACGAGAAGTTTACACTGCCAAATGGATTAGCAGTTTACCTGATGGAACAGCATGAAGTTCCGGTTATCAGTGTTTCTGCAATACTCCCTGCTGGCGCTATTTATGATGGAACGAGATCCGGGTTGGCTTCACTTACGGCCTCGGGACTTCAGTATGGTACGAAGAGCTATTCAAAAACTAAGATCGAGGAAGAGCTTGATTTTATAGGTGCCAGTTTGAACACTTATGCCAGTAAAGAATCAGCAGGTTTATCATCTAAGTTTGCCTCAAAGGATGTTGATAAAGTTTTACCAATTCTCAAGGAGGTTCTTGTAGACCCTATTTTTGATAAGGATGAATTTGAAAAGGAGAGGAAGAGAGTATTAACAAACCTCGAGCAGGCAAAGCAAAGCCCCCGAAATGTGATAAACTCTTACTGGGACAAATTTATTTATGGCGACCATGTGTATGGCAATTCTCTAACAGGAAGCCAGGCTACGGTAGGTAAATTCAGCATCGACGATCTTAAGAACTTCTATTCTGCTAATTACTCGCCGAAAGGCTCTGCGATTGCTATAGCTGGTGATTTTAATTCCAAAGATATGAAAGCTCGTCTGGAGACATTGCTCGGTTCCTGGAAAGCAAGTGGGTCTGCGCAAGCAAACCTGGCAGCACAGAGTGTTCCAGCTCTTTCGTCAACACGGATTTTGCTTGTTAACAAGGAAGATGCCCGCGAAACTACATTCCTGATAGGCGGTTTGGGTATCCGCCGTGATAATCCCGACTTCGTAGCAATTGAAGTAGTAAACACAGTATTCGGAGGCCGCTTTACATCGTGGCTGAATGATGAGCTGCGTGTCAATTCCGGTCTTACCTATGGGGCAAATAGCCGCTTTACGCCGCTAAAGAATTCGGGAACTTTTGCTATCTCTACATTTACTGCCAACAAAACCACAGAGGCGACTATTGACAAGGCGCTCCAGGTTCTGGACAGCCTTCATAAAAAAGGCTTTAGCGATAAGACACTTGCTTCAGCGAAGAATTATGTAAAAGGGCAATTTCCCCCAAGATATGAAACTGCCGGACAACTCGCGGGCTTGTTAACTCAGATGTTCTGGTATGGCTTTGATGAGTCCTTTATCAATAATTTCGAGAAAAACGTAGACGGGCTTACCGCAGCAAGATCAAAAGAAATCATTAATAAGTACTTCCCGAAAGATAAACTGCAGTTCGTTGTGATTGGCAAATCAGAAGAGATTAAAAAGATCGCTGAAAAGTATGGACCGGTGGTTACAAAGGAGATTAAAGCGGACGGGTTTTAAGTTGAATCAACTTTTTAGGATACACGCGGGAAAGTAAACCTATTTTTATTTAAGTTTACTTTCGATGATAAAAGTAAACCTATTTTTATTTAAGTTTACTTTTGATGATAAAAGTAAACCTATTTTTACTTAAGTTTACTTTATTATGGGACAGAAAAAGAATATCGAGACGTTTATCTCAGGTCATTTTGAGAAGGGAACCGGGTATAAATATTTCGTGCCAGCTACGATTAATCATCAGTGGGAATGGAGCGATGGATCACTGAATACTTTATTGGAGAAAGCTTCGATCAAATTAGGTGAATTAAATTCTTTTGCCAGATTGGTACCCAATACCGATTTATTCATTCATTTGCATGTTACAAAAGAAGCGGTTGTTTCTAGCCGAATTGAAGGGACTCAAACCACAATGGATGAAGCTTTTATGCCAGAAAACGAGATTACTCCGGAAAGACGAAATGACTGGCATGAGGTTCGCAACTATACAGATTCTTTAAATAAGGCCATAAAGGAATTGAAAACATTACCCTTATCGTCACGGTTGCTCCGTAATACGCATAACACTCTTCTTCAAGGAACTCGTGGTAAAGATAAAATGCCCGGTGAATATAGGAGAAGTCAGAATTGGATTGGAGGGAACTCCATTAATGATGCTTCATTTATACCTCCCAATTTTAACTACCTAGACGAGTTAATGGGTGATCTGGAAAATTTTCTCCATAATGAAGAGATTCAAGTTCCCGCTTTAATCAGAATTGGTTTGGCTCATTATCAATTTGAAACTATTCACCCCTTTCTGGATGGGAACGGCAGGATAGGGCGACTCCTAATAACCCTGTATTTAGTTAGCGAAAAGATTTTAGAGAAGCCGTTGCTTTATTTGTCCGTCTTTTTTGAAAAAAATAAAAGCCTTTATTATGATAATTTAACACGTGTTAGGGAAAATAATGATTTACTCCACTGGCTTAAGTTTTTTTTAGTCGGAGTTGCCCAAACCGCAGAGCAAGCTGTGCAAACTTTGTCAACTATCCTCAAACTTAAAGAGAGACTAGAAATAGATTTTGCTCAAAACTGGGGCCGACGCAGCAGCCAGGCTTTGATTCTTCTGCAATATTTGTTCGAGGAGCCGGTAATCAACATTAAGCAAGTTGAGTATATTTGTAAATTAAGTAAGAAATCTGCCAATGAGTTGGTCAGTGAATATGTGCGTGCAGGTATACTAGTAGAAACTAGTGGACAAACCCGATACCGGGTTTTCGTATTCCATGAATATCTGAACTTATTTAAGAAAGATATGCCCTGACAATGGAGTAAAACAAAGCTTAGATGGCAATATTTATTCGTAATTCACATCGACGTTGACGTCGAAGCTATTCATAAAGTTAATTTCAACTGTGGTCATTTTGTTGATCGTAGCTTACTTTTATGACTCGCTGTCGCTAAATAAAATACCGCGCAATGGCTGCCGAAGCTCCTAAAAATTGATTATGTTTTTCATAAAGGGAAGATAGTTCCGAAGCAGCTTGCCCGATTTTCACTGAGTAATTCTGACCACAGCGGCTGGGTAGCAGATTTTCGCGTGTATTAAGTCGTAGCATTAATTCTTAAGAATAAGAAACACTCCTGCAATTAGTAAAAACGCTCCTGTCAGGCGCATCAGGTTAAATGAATGCTGTATAAAACCTAAAAAACCAAAATGATCTAAGAAGAGTGCGAAGAGTATTTGACCGGCTACAATCAGGCAAGTAGTGTTTGCAGCTCCAATACGGGGAGCTATAATAATTACCCCACTCACATATAGCGCACCGATTAATCCGCCAGTCCATTTATGCCATGACATATCGCTCAAATTAGATAGCCCGCCCAGACTTTCCCTTTGGAAGAACAAGATATATATTAAAAGAGCAAAACTTCCAACGAGAAAAGAAACCAGGGCGGCAATAACAGGGTTTCCTACAACAGTTCTTAACTGGGCGTTTACACCGGTTTGAGTGGCGATGGCGAGTCCTGCCAGAATTGCTATTATGTAAAAGATGGAATTATTCATGTTGTCTAATTATTCAGTAAACTTATCACCTTTTTTAATAGCACACCCCTTATAAATTGTGCCGTTAACAGTTACCTCTGCCGCATAATTATACTGTCTGTCCGACATTCCATCGCTGCACTTCTCTTTGCGGATCACAACAGCAATCTTATTATTTCTCGCGCTGGTTGCCTCGTAGCGGTAAACTTCTCCTGAAACTTTTGCTGACGCATATATAAATTCAAGCGCCCTTTCCTGCCCAACATCTTTAAAAATTATACGCTTCTCTTGCGGGATAATATCTACCGACCAGAACGGCTCATTTCCTAAAGCTATGAATTCATAATTATAGCATGCGGTTCTGAAATTCTTAGGCTCTAATTTGATGATCTCAGTAACAACGAGCACGTTTTCATATTCTGAGGCGTAACCCAACCTGGATTTGCCTGACAAATATCCCCTGACTTCGGCATATACGCTTTCATATGGGTAGGACGGGAAGCGGTTAGTTTTTTCATATTTATCCCGAAGGCTTGCTATGCTGTCATTGACCCAATAAACGGTTTGGCTGCCACTGCAATCCCGCAATGTTCTGACTTCGTTACCAAACGTGTACAGGCCTTTAAATACTACGGGAGTTTTCTCTATAACAGCGATAGTTGAATCAACAGCAATCGCTGAATCTGTAACGCTTATCGAGTCGGATGTGTCTGCTCGTTTTTGCGGGCTGCTGCAGGACTGAATTATAATTGCTGTAAATAATATCAAGGCATATGTTCTCATAGCTTGTAATTTTAACCTCTGCAAAGATGCGAATTTTTATATTTTTGCATTATGACCAAAGAAAACATTACGGATTTAAGGGACAGAATAACGTCTCTGAGGAGGCATCTTTGACATCGACAAGAAGTTAGATGATCTTAAAAACGAGCAGGACATAGCACTCCGGCCGGATTTCTGGGACGACCCCAAAGAAGCTGAAAAAGCGCTTCATTCCATAAATACTAAAAAGAAGTGGACCGATGAATTCCAGGAAGCTGAAGCTTCTGTGGAAGACGCCGCGGTTATGCTTGATTTTTTCCAGTCGGGAGATGCGACGGAAGCCGACGTGAAAGAACAGTATGATCTTACTCTGCAGAAGGTAGAAGAGCTTGAGTTTAAGAATATGCTTAGCTCCGAAGAAGACCAGCTGAATGCCGTGATGCAGATCACCGCAGGTGCCGGTGGAACTGAAAGCTGCGACTGGGCGGCAATGCTTTTGCGGATGTATGTAATGTGGGGAGAAAAGCACGGCTTTAAAGTAACCGAGCAGGATTACCAGGAAGGGGATGTAGCGGGGATAAAGACAGTTACTATCCAGCTTGAAGGAAACTTCGCATACGGATATCTTAAAGGAGAAAACGGCGTTCATCGCCTGGTGCGAATCTCACCATTTGACTCGAATGCAAAACGCCACACATCATTTGCATCGGTATATGTATACCCCTTAGTGGATGATACAATTGAGATCGACGTAAATCCATCTGATATTGAATTTGAGACATTCCGTTCCGGGGGTGCAGGGGGACAGAACGTAAATAAGGTTGAAACCGCTGTTAGGTTATATCACAAGCCTTCGGGTATTATTATTAAGAACCAGGAGTCGCGTTCTCAATTGCAGAATAAGGAAAACGCGATCCGCTTGTTAAAGTCTCAGCTCTACGAAGTCGAAATGCGCAAGCGCAGAGAGGCTTCGGCGAGTATAGAAGGAAATAAGAAGAAGATAGAGTGGGGTTCACAGATCCGGAACTATGTTCTTCATCCATATAAGCTGGTTAAGGATCTCAGAACAAACCATGAAACCTCTAATGCGCAGGCAGTTTTAGATGGTGATCTGGATGAGTTTCTGAAGTCTTATTTGATGGAATTTTAGAAGGGAGTATCAAGTATCAGGTATCAAGAATCAAGACTCTGTCTGGTTAACCGGGTGGTGTATTCAGTGGGAAAGTCTTGATTCTTATAATCGCTTGTGCCAGGCGCATAGGTACGCTTCCATCTTGATACTTGATACTTGTATCTTGATACTTCCCTATTTCGGCTCCGGGAACATCGCCAACAATTCCTCCAATTCCTTAACCTTATCCAATGCCGACAACTTTTCGTAAGCACTGATCAGGTTTCTAAGGACACGCTGAATAATATCTACATTAGTGCAGGGTTCATAAAAATGCTCATTAGGTTTAACATTGAGTTGTTTCAGGAACGCGTCAACATCCTTTCGTCCGAATATGAAGCCCTTATTAAAGGCATTTATATAGAATAATATCCGGTCTTCAAACAAATCACCCGAAACCATTATACTTTCTGCCGGAGTTTCATCAACGTAAGCGAGAATAAAATGCTGCGGCAGATTGACGCCATAGATTGGGATATCAAGTTTTTGTGCGATGATGGAATAGATTACAGCAAGCAGAATCTGGTTTCCTTTACGGCTTTCGAGAACCTGGCTGATGTATGAGTTTTGTGGATCCTGATGGTTAGTGGTATTTCCGGTAAATCCGTGGGCGCCATAAAGAACATGATTAATTAGCTTTACCTTTTCAACCGCGCTCATATCATAGATCATCTGCATCCAGATATCGCGTTTGATATCTTCCAGCTGATTAATGACTTTCTGTTCATCCAGATCCGGATACTGATACTTGTTGATGATTAGAATTCCCTGCAGAAGATCAAATGCACCCCCGATATGCCAGAGCTCTAGGTCTTTTTTTACATTCTGAAACTGGATCTTATGAACAAGGTTCTCTATCCGTTCCTGCAGAATCGAATCCAGGGATTGGCCCCATGCATTTTCCAGATGATGGATAACGTCATTACCATAGGATAACAGCTTCTCTTCGACATGACTTGCTATTTCCGTGTCGGGATCATCAAGTAACTTAATTAACGATTCTACTTCCTTTTCATTCATTGCTTGGTACAAAAATAGTTAAAAGCTTAAAGCTGAAAGCAAAAAGCTTTTGACTGTACGCGTTTTGAGTTATATGTTGCTGTGTCGTCGCTTTACGCTTTTCGCTTCCCGCTTTTACCTTTCGGCTTTCGGCATCTCGCTTCTCCTCACTATCTTTACGCACTATGATAAACCTGCAATTAGCAGTCGACTACCTTAAACATCGATTTACGTCCAAAACCCGTCACGGAGTTCATTCCCCCTTTGCCTATCGGCTGGTTGATAAAGTTATTTACGATTTTCATGCCAAACCCAGCTACGGTAAAATTGAAGACCTGCGGGCTGAATTGCTGCGTGATGAAAGAGTAATAAACATCACGGACCTGGGCGCGGGATCCCACGTTAACAACAATAAACGAAAGCAGGTAAAAGCTCTTGCAAAGAATGCTTTAAAGCCTGCTAAGCTAGCCCAGCTAATTCATCGCCTTGCGGCCGATCAGTCTCCTGAAAACATTATTGAGCTTGGAACCTGTCTTGGATTAACGACGGCATACCTTGCAAGCGCTGCACCTGATGCTCAGGTAGTAAGCATCGAAGGCTGTCCGGAAACTGCTGCAATAGCAGAAGAAAACCTGTCAACTCTTGGGATAAAGAACACCGGCCTTCTGGTCGGAAACTTTGATAAGATATTACCAGATGTGATCTCTATGTTTCCCGCTCTGGATTTTGTCTTCATAGACGGCAATCACCGTAAGGATGCCACACTTAATTACTTCAAATGGTGCTTACCCAAACTGAGTGAAAACTCCATCATGATATTTGATGATATATACTGGAGCAAGGGCATGAAAGAAGCCTGGGATGAGATCAAAGCCCATCCCGAAGTTACCGTAACGATAGACCTTTTCTGGATAGGATTGGTGTTTGTAAGGAAGGGGCAGGCGAAGGAGGATTTTAAGATACGGTATTGAGTTGACGGTTGACAATGGAAGGACAGTGGCATGATAGCAAGGGAATCCTTCCAGGCACTGGTCAAAGTCTTGCAATTAATAGTTATGTTTGTTTGAATATCAATCACTTTGGAGCGGTAGTAAGGAAAAACCCAGGAGAAAGATAATTATCCTGGAGCCAATACAGAGTTTTTCTTTTAATCATCAGCGAATCTTCGAGGAGGTAGATCTTTGATAATTGTCTGAATGAAATTTAATTGTATTCATAAATCATTGAAACATGACAAATGATCGCCGGACCTTTCTTAAGATCGCCGGAATTGCAGGGATTGGTGTTGCAGGGGCAGGAGTACTAGATGGATTAAACGCGAAGGTATTGGAGCCTGGATCTGAGGCTTCCTCTAATGCCGAAAGTGCAGATGAGACAAAGCATAGTATCATAGGTTTATACGGCCCCTGGGCTTATTCTTTAATTGAAAATGAGATACCAGCTTTTTCCTTCCGCAATGAAAAATGGCAGAATGTTAAAAAATGGAGAAAGTCTGCAAGGCAGCGGCTTCTCGAGAAGCTGGCAATTCCTGATATCGGAGGTGTACCTAAGGTGACAGTTAAAAAACAGTACACGTATGACGGTTTACACGTGGAAGAACTTAGCTGGCAATTGCCTTATGGCCGACCAACAGCAGCGATTTTATTAAAACCTGAAAATGTAAGCGGACGATTACCTGCGATCCTTGCTTTTCATGATCATGGAGGCAATAAATACTTTGGCACACACAAAATTACCAGAACTTCTGATAAACGTCACCCCCTTATTGAATCCCATCAGGATGAATACTACAGTGGTCTTGCATGGGCAAATGAAATTGCCAAACGCGGATACGTAGTTTTAGTTGCTGACGCATTTCTTTTTGCAAGTCGCAGAGTAATGTTAGGGGATGTTCCGCTTCAGTTAAGGAAAGGCCTGAATGATGATAATCCTGAAGACACAAATAATATCAAGGCATATAATACCTGGGCTGCCGATCATGAACATGTAATGGCTAAATCCTTATTTAGTGCCGGAACTACCTGGCCGGGAGTATGTTTAGCAGAAGATCAGAAAGCGCTTGATGTTTTATGTGCCCGGCCCGATGTTGATGAAAATCGCATTGGATGCGGGGGACTGTCAGGCGGAGGTATTCGTACGGTATTTATGGGAGGAGTCGATCCAAGGATTAAATGCGCGGTATGCATGGGTTTTATGACTAGCTGGAAAGATTTAATTCTTAATAAATCTTATACGCATACCTGGATGACGTATGTTCCGGGTACGCCTAAAGATCTGGACTTTCCTGAAATTCTCGGGCTTCGCGTGCCTCTTCCCACACTGGTGCTGAACAATATAAATGATGGTTTATTTACGCTGTCAGAAATGAAAGCATCGGACAAGATTCTGGGCGATGTTTATAAAAAAGCAGATGCTGAAGATAATTACAAATGCAGTTTTCACCCCGGTCCCCATAAGTTTGATAAGAGTATGCAAACGGAAGCTTTTGATTGGTTTGATAAGTGGTTGAAGGCCTAAGAGAAGGTTGAAGTGGCACATCAGGATGCAGTTCATCCGTGCCACTCTTTCGGTACTTATTCTTTTTGAACTGGCAAATTGCATCTTAACTTACCGTTTTTATCCCCGCGGGTTCTTTTTATTAATTTTATGATTGACTATAAAACTGACCATATCCCGGTTGTAATATCGGCCGCCGGAATTAAGCTGCTGAATGATTTTAATATATCCTAACTCAAGGGATATGCTTTTTTCTATCTGATAATTTAAGCCACCATAAAAACGATTTTGATCAAACTTTTTAGTCGTGTATACAGAAACCCCATCGCTGGCTTTGATTGTTATATTATGGATAGGCTGCTTTTTTATTAAATAATATTCAAATGATATCGAATAAGACAAACGCTCTCTGAATTTAAAGCCCTCAATGAGACTATCGTTAATGCTCTTGTTAATAAAACGCTCCTCGGATCTAAAACGGTGACCCAGACCGAAGGTTTTGTATTTTTGCTTGTAAATTAAATCCTGATTCAACCTTATCTCAGGCACTACCAGCTTACTCAACGAATTAGGGTCGTTGGGAGAAGTAAGGTAATATGCTGCACCAACTGCAACATTCCAGTTTTCTAAAAAGCTATAATTAACCTGTGATCTTATAAAAAATTGAGACTGCTTAATTGGAACGAGAAAACTGCGCTCCTGAATATCATTCAAAAGAGAGAATTTTGCAGAAATTCCAACAATATTAGAATATGAAAGTATCGAAAATGATTGGTTTATTATTTTCTTTTCTGCAGTCTGTCCCAGCAAGTTAATGGATAAAAATAATAATATCGAGCTTAAAGCATAACGCAGGATAATCTTATTGAAACAATAAGGTCGGTCAAGTTTGGTTTTTGTTTTAGGTAATCTCAACTTTCCACTACTTTACAAATGCCTGCCCATATAACGCCCTTCCACTCTTGGTTCCCAAATGCTTTTCGTTCTCTACAACTACTTCACCGTTAACAATGACGTGTTTAAAGCCTTTGGAATACGCGTGCGGCTGCTGGAATGTTGACATGTCCCGAACTTCTGCTTCGCTGAAGATTACAATATCGGCTGCGTAGTTTGGAAGAAGGTAACCGCGGTCGCTGAGCCCAAACTTTTGTGCAGGCAGGGAAGTCATTCTGCGTATAGCTTCTTCAACGGAAATCACTTTTTCATCGCGAACATATTTTCCTAATACCCTGGCATTGGTACCATAACCGCGCGGATGCGGCATACCCTGCCCGAACACCCGAACACCCGCATCAGCGCCGAACATGTTGAAAGGATATTTCATGATGTATTTTACATCCTCTTCATTCATGCTATTATAAACCATCTGTGCACCTCCTGCCAGTACCATGTCCATAATTGTTTCAGCTTCACTAGAAACATTTGACTTTTTACCGAGAAGCTTATTTATCTCTGAGATGTTTTTGCCATTGTATGAAGTGTCAGTAGGATAATTTGCAACTACCGCATAAGAGTAATTAGGGAAAGCATAACCCTTTAACTGCTGAAGCATTTCTTTTTTGATCTTCGAGCGTGATTCCGGATCCGTCAATCTTATTCTCATGGAATCATTTCCTCCCTGAAAGGTCCAGTCGGGTAAGCGTATTCCAAGATTAGTACTACTTGCAGTATATGGATACTGGTCGATGGTTACATCCCAGCCATCTTCACGCGCCTTTTTAATCAGCCCGAGGGTAATATCTGATTTCCCCCAATTTGCTTTTCCACCTATCTTGAAATGCGAGATCTGAACCGGGATATTAGCCTCTTTACCTATGTTTATTGCCTCATTTATTGCTTCAACAGCACCGTTCTCTTCATTCCGGATATGTGATGCATATACGCCGTGGTATTTTGCAGCAGCTTTCGCCAGACTTACCACTTCTTCAGTTTTGGCAAAGGTGCCGGGAATATAGATCAAACCAGTTGACAACCCAACAGCGCCATCTTTCATCGCTCGGGCCACCAGATCATCCATGCGAGTCTGCTCTGCAGTAGTAGGAGCGCGGTTCGCCCGCTGCATTACCTGAGCGCGAACAGTGTTATGGCCGATAAGAGATGCAATATTAATTGATGGGCGTATACTATCCACTAAGCGCAGATACCCGCGGATGTCCTCTTCAGACCCACCGCAATTACCAGTGATCACGGTTGTCACGCCATCCAGAATGTAATTAGCCGCATCGGGAGTTGTAATAATATCTTTTTCTATGTGTCCGTGAACATCAATAAAGCCCGGGGCTACAATTAAGCCTTTTGCGTCGATGATTTTAGTGGCCTTAAGACCATTGAGGTAACCCACTTTCAGGATCTTACCGTCCTTGATAGCTACATCACCATAAAACCAGGAGTTGCCGGTTCCGTCAAGTACCTTTCCATTCCGGATAATGATGTCTGCTATCGTTTGTGCGGTTTGGGCCCGGGTTAAAAAGAATGTTCCTAAAAGAACGAATGTAAATACGAGTTTTTTCATTTTAAAAGAATAGGGACGGATTGATATGGACTATGAGCAATGGGCTTTGACGTTCGAATCAAATATATAATATTTATGAGATGCAGGAAACGGGATGCGAGATGCAACAATCGAGACCCGTGATACAAGAAGCTGAAACGAGAAATAACAACCATAAGGCCCATGATTTTGTCTCATGTCTCATATCTCGCATCTCACATCTCGCTACTCATTTAAAGCCCCATAAGCCATCGCCCTGAACTTTTCAATTACTTCGTTATGTGTTCTTGCCTGCATTTGACGATAGATTAGCAGCACCATTTTCTCTTTGGGATCAACCCAATAAGAAGTGCCGAATGCTCCGCCCCAGCCAAAAGTGCCCGCCTGCGCAGGCGTACGTCCGCTGCTTTTGTCGGTTACCACCTGGAAGCCTAAGCCGAATTTATCTTCGTTGGAAATGGGAACTTCACCTACCTGATTGGTCGTCATCATTCGAACCGAGTTCCTGGATAATATCCTTTTTCCATTGTATTCACCATTGTTCAGCAGCATTTGAAGGAAAATAGCATAATCGTAAATGGAAGAGCTTAATCCAGCACCACCGGAAAAGTACGAGGTTTTAATAAGGGGGTACCTTGATGTAACCGGTCCGTTATTAAGCATATTGGCTTGTGCTTTAACAAGTGTTCCATCCGCTTTTTCGGTGTAAAGATTAACAAGGCGATCTGCCTTAGCCTGAGGAACGTTAAAGTAAGTATCCTTCATACCCAATGGTTCAAAGATCCGTGTCCTGAAAAAATCATCCAGGCTCATTCCGGAAATTACCTCTACTACGGCGCCAAGTATATCGTCATTTAATCCGTACGTCCATTTTTCTCCGGGCTGGTGCATCAGCGGAAGCTTACCCAGGCGGGTCATGGCTGTAAGGAGACTCTCATGGCTGACACCTATTCCCGTCGTCAGGCCAGCTTTGTTATAGATCGCGTTCGCTTCCTTGGTTCCAATCTGTGCATAACCCACACCTGAAGTATGGGTAAGCAAATCTTTGATCGTTACTTCTCTCTTTGCCGGTACTGTTGTATATGTAGTATCTGCTGCGTTTAACTGAGCAAGTACCGACTGGCCTTTGTAAGATGGAATGTATGTTGACACCGGGTCACTCAGCAGTAATTTGCCTTCCTCAAAAAGGATCATTATGGCTACGCTGGTTATCGCTTTGCTTTGAGACGCAATCCGAAAGATCCCGTCTTTAGGCATTGGAGATTTAGTATCCAGATCATCATACCCTGCAGCTTTGTAATAAGCCACCTTTCCATTGCGGATGATCAACGCGGATGCACCATTCAGGTAACCTTTACTCACCCAGTCATTCATGGCAACATCAATCCTTTTAAGGCGCTCTGATGAAAACCCTGCGGCCTCCGGTGTTGATGTTGTAATAACCTGTGCAAAAGCACTTGCTGTGCCTGCGAACAGCAGTGCAACCCATAATAAATTTCTTTTCATACTCATATACTTATCATTTGTGATATAAATTCTCAATCAAGATTCTCCTTTTAGCCCGTCGACCCCGAAGGAGGTCGTATATTTATAGCAATAAATATTTCCGACAAGTCGACCCCGAAGGTGGTCGCATGTGGTAGATATTGTTACATACGACCACCTTCGGGGTCAAACCGACATTTGTTTTTATATAGTGGCTTCTTTTTTTTTAAATCTACGAAAAACACTCATTACTATAGCTGACATCAATTATCAAAGCGCTTCGTTTTAACGTATGAAAAAGACTCTCAACCTCCCTGACGGCAGGCAGGCTCTCCACTTAAGAATTATTTAACTCTCACAAACTCCGTAACCGGATCCCCAAAAGGCCTGGTGCTGATCTTGTCTATTTCCCCTTTATCGTTCGTGATAAAACTAATGCGCATATCGGGATACCCTTTTCCATCTTCCATAGTAATAAACTGGTCATAATGCCAGTGACTTAAAGCAGCAGTCAGTGCACGATAGCCTAGGGCAAGTGCATTGTTTTTGACTTCAATTTTGATATCTCCATAAACCGGATGCTGGAATGTACCTGTATAAGCCTGCATTTGATGAGAAGGAACGGTATTAGTTACACGGGACGCATTCAGCGAGTCGATCTGCCTTTTGTTTCTAGCCTCGCCTTCAAGATAATCCTTACGATACCGGCCGCTCCAATCTGTAGCTTCGCGAGCCAGTAAGATATCGATGATTGGGAGGTTCATTACTGACCGAAGTGAACCTGCCGAGGTAGAGTTATGAACTATAAAAATAGCCAGGCTGTCTTTTGGCAGGTAGGCTAGATTGGAGTAAAAGCCATCAATAGAGCCGGTGTGACTTACCATCTTTGTTCCCTTGTAAGTTTGGACGATCCTTCCCATGGCGTATATAGAATTGGAAAGCTCATCATAGCGGCCTCGTTTATCCGACAAGTTTTGCGGGATCATCGTTTCGGCAATTGCCCTTGCGGGGATCGCCTGTTTGCCATTGAACTTACCACTATTAACCAGGGCAATCATCCAGTTACCCATATCTTTCATATTGGAGTAAATGGTTCCTGCAGGACCGAGGGTTTCAGACTGGGAGCTGAACATGCGGGCTACCAGTTTTCCCTGTTCATTATCGAAATAAGATTGCGAATGCTCGGCTGGCTTTTTACCTGCTCCGGCAAAGCCGCTGGAGTTCATAGCCAGGGGCCTGAAGATCCTTTCGCGCACGTTATCTTCCCACGATTTTCCGGTTACGCTTTCAATTACCAATCCGGATGCCATAAACATCATATTATTGTATATGTAGCCTTCGCGATATCCCAAAGACGGCTTCATGTAAGCAATTTTGCTCAAAGCTTCGGTTCTTCTATAAGGCGCATTCAGCCAGATCCCGTCATAGCCGGGAAGCCCCGTGCGGTGGCTCAGCATATCCCGCAAGGTAACCCGTGAGGTGAGCTCTTCGTTATAGAAATTCATGCCTGGAACGTAAGTGCGAACAGGCTTATCTAAATCTAACTTTCCTTCTACTGCAAGCTGTGCAGCGATGGTTGACGTAAATAGTTTGGTATTAGACGCGATTGGGAATAAGGTTGTCTCAGTTGCCGGGAGGTTTTTCTCAATATCCCTCTGCCCATAACCTTTGCTGTAGATTACCTTGTCTTTGTACACAATTGATATTCCCATTCCAGGAATATTCCACTGCTGAAGAAGGCCGTTTGCATACGCATCTATAGTTCCGAATTTGTCTGTGTAATTGGTACTCTGCGCCGAAACATATATCGGAAACAGCAACAGTAAAAATAAACGTTTCATTATCTCTAAGTTGTTGATTGAGTTTAGGTATTATTTTAAGAGGTCTTCCGGCGTTATGGGATTACTTAAGAGGTTGCCGAAAACCCTCCAGCGCCTGCTCATAATTTTGTCTTTATTTGCACTAACAGGCATGTCGACTGTTTTTGCAGCATCTTCCAGTTGCTTCGTCAGGCTATTTGCCACATATTGTTTAACCACATCCTGCCCGTAATTGTAATTGATGACATAGCTGCGGTATTTCTTTATGAAGCTTATCGACTTCAATGCTGTTTCTTTATTGTAAAGGCAGTATTTCTGAAGCCACGCCATGGCCTGTTCATCGCTCATGGTTGCGTTTACGATACCTCTTCCGGCTTCGTTCCGGGCATAGTTGAGTTTGCCCCGCATAGCAAGAGCTTTGAAGTATAAGCTAATCCCGTTCGTATCCAAACCGGCAAGCGGAAGGATAACTTCTTTCGAGAAATGAATTTTGTCTGCGCCGGGAAAGACAAGTTCGATACCATAATTTGCACTACCTTCGGCGATAAACGATTGCGGACTGAACAAAGGATATAGTGATATTTCAACCCAGCCTTTATCCCGGTAGAGATTCTTTTCAAGGAGCATATTATAAACATGGTGCCCCGGATAACTTTCATGACTGCCCACATCAATAGCCCGTTCAATAAATATCTGAATATCTGTGTTTATCTGGATCTCGCTGGTATAACTGCCCTTATACCAGTTGTAACCGCTCCATGGTTTATCTGTAACGTACCCAAGGGTGAACTTTTCATCTGCGGGCAGCTTGTAATGTGCTACTGTTCGTTTCCTGGCCTCGGCAATTGTAGTCTTAAAAACGGTATCGAGCTTAGCTTTCGGAATGATGAAACGGTTGGCGAGTGTCTGAAAGCGATCCTGAACACTGCCCGATCCCGGAAGTATCAGATTCAGCGAATCGATCAGGATCTCATAATGAGAAGGTGAATACTCCGGTGCTTTGACCCCAAACAGGTCCTGAGACTCTTCGTCGAAAGTACCAAACTCACCTGTAAAGATATTTACTCTACGGCTGAATGCAATTAATTGCCCTGACATCCATTTGGCTCTTACTTTATTAGAATCAGTACCTGTTGTAATGATCTTCTCAAGCTCATTACGCAGATGCGTGATTGAAGTCAGAACACTGTCTTTCGGGAACGCAGCGGGTTTGTTTTTCGGCTTCAGGGAATCCGGGCCGTAGTAGGCATCTACAAAATCGGCATCATATTGACCAATGAATAAGCCGAGCCGTATGTAGTTTTGGGCAATTGTATTTAGAGATTCTGTACTATCGTCCTTTTTGTGAAAACAGGATAGAACAAGAAATATTGATGCGAGAAGTAGCAGGTGTTTAAATCTATTCACGTCGGAAAATTCTAAAATACATAACCTAAGTATGCAAATTAGTAAAATTACTTCTCGAAGATTAAAAGGATTCGCCTAAACTTAAATAAAAACCTTTTTGCCGTTTTTCACCCGACTTCTTTTCGCCAAGGGCGTAATCCATCCTTATACTTAATCCTTTTTCAATATCAAAGAAATACCGGAAGCCGCCGCCCAGACTTGGCTTAAGGTCGGCAGCTTTGAAATTGCTATTGCCGTAAACTGTTCCCGTTCCTGCAAAACCTACGAACCCAAATCTGGGGTTTAGCCTTAGCCTAAGCTCGGCCTGCAGGGCAAGTAGGTTTTCATCGCGGTACCGGCCGGTATAGTAACCGCGCATCATCTCATCATTGCCAAGCTGCGGCAGCATATAGAACGGGGTGGAGCCGCTCCCTATAGTATGGAAGAGCCCGTTTGCACCAATCACCAGCTTCTTACTTAAACTTTTGAAGCTTCTTAGGTCGGCTTTGAACATACCCCCGTGATAATTATCGCCGCCAAAGAAATCCGGCGCATAAGAGTAGTTTAATTTGAGATATGATCCACTGGTTGTATAGATGTTAGAATTACGATTATCCAGAATCTGCGATACGCCGACAAAAAATACCTGACCTCCATCACGGTCTGTGATTGACGCATCTGTGCTGTAGATCCCGCCGGCTACTTTGTCCGTAAAGCGATAATTATCATAGCCTGCACTCAGCCCCGTATACGTTATTCTCCCAAGCTTCTTTTCCACCCCAACATTTAGCCTGAACAGCTTTTGCGTGATCCGGTCTTCATTGGCCTTTAATGTACCGTTCCCTGTTCCGTAGAAGTTGAACGGGAAGTTCCTGTACCGGATCTCCGATAAATAGTGGTAGGTATTTCCCGGTGCCCAGATATCGCTTTTAAGCTGAAAATTACTCTGGCTTTTAGTGGTAAAC
The DNA here is from genome assembly GCF_037719425.1 of Daejeonella sp. Taxonomy (GTDB): domain Bacteria; phylum Bacteroidota; class Bacteroidia; order Sphingobacteriales; family Sphingobacteriaceae; genus Daejeonella. Next base: position 26,101 of record NZ_JBBJNI010000043.1, read on the forward strand.
GTGGCAATGCCGTTCAGCCGGGAGGCTCTTGTCAATGTATCTTTATGATCTGTATAAAACGAATATAGCGTAGCAACACCCAACTCAAGCCCTTTTTCCTGAGCATAGCCCAGCACAGGAAGAGGAATAAAACTGCTTGAACGGGAAGTGTCGGTGTCATTGGAAAAGAGTTTCTTAATAAGTTTCGTCTGGGCGAATGAGGAATTGCCGGTTGAAGATATGACGGTAACGAAAAGGAGTAGCAGGTATTTTTTCATGAGGGGCAAAGATAGGGTTTAGTTGAGAGTCGGCCCTGCCTTGGTGTACGGGAAGTTTATCGCGGCAAGCACGAAGAAGTTATAAGCCAGACGATAGATGGGGTGGCCATGATGACAACAGATTTGAAGAAGGACGATGACCTAGCTAAACGGTCAGAAACTGAAAACTGAAAACTGAAAGTTGAATGCATTGCGATTTTCCACTTTTAGTTATGCTTCAGTTTTCAGTTTTCCACTTTCAGTTATTTCTTACTTCTTCTCCCTAATCGCCTTAAACTCCGAGCCTTCCTTCCAAACCGGCATCTTTGTTTCGAACGCCAGGCGTTTTCCAACGAGGAACAGTAGCTTCAGATCTTCTAAGCCACCAGCGAAGGTCCAGGTTGCCGCGTCGTATTCGTCTGATGGGCGGTGATAATTCTTCTCACGATATAGGGCACCCTGTTTTTCGCCGTAGCCCTCTTCCTTACCTATTACATTTACACCGCGGGAGGTGTACAGTGCTGGGATACCCACCTTTGCAAAGTTGAAATGATCTGAACGGTAGTAATATCCTGCTTCAGGATGTGTTTCATATGCAAGTACACGCCCTGCTTTTTCTGCTTCTGCTTTCAGGTAATCTTCTAATTCTGACTGGCCCTTGCCTACCGTGATGATATCGCGCGTGCTTTCCGCAGGATTTAATCCATCAATATTAATATTAGCAACTGTTTTGGCCGCGGGGTATATAGGGTTTTGAGCGTAATACGCAGATCCCCACAATCCCTGTTCTTCGGCGGTAACTGCGAGAAGAATTATAGTACGTTCAGGCTGGGTTTTAAGGCTTTTAAATGCGCGGGCGAGTTCAATAAGACCCGCTGTGCCGCTGGCATTGTCCAGAGCGCCGTTGTAGATTGAATCGGCGGTTTCATCTGCTTTGCCAATTCCAAGGTGATCCCAGTGTGCGGTGTAGATGATCACTTCATCCGGTCTTTTTGTACCAGTGATCTTACCGATTACATTCAGAGATTTATTGAAAGTGGTGGCAACTTTGATGTTTGTAGAGAGTTTAAGATTAAGCGGCAAAGGCTTGAACCCTGGTTTGTCAGCCATCGCGAAAAAGCTTGTGCTATCCATTCCCGCTGCAGCTACCAGTCGTTTTGCAGCCGGCAGAGAAACCCAGCCATTAACATCAGTATACCGGTTTGGCTTAGCGCGATCGTCCAGCCTAAGCTTCGATGCATTCCAGTTATTTTGCACAACGGAGAAGGGGTAGCTCGCTCCTTCGGTAGTATGCACAATCAAGCATCCTTTGGCACCCTGACGAGCGGCTTCCTCAAATTTATAGGTCCAGCGGCCATAATAGGTCATCGTTTTGCCTTTGAATAAAATGGTATCACCAGCAGCAAAACCCGGATCGTTTACCATTACAAGGACGACTTTTCCTTTGACATCAAGGCCGGCATAATCATTCCAGTTATGTTCGGGAGCTACAACACCATAGCCCGCAAACACTACTTCGTCATTATTTAAACTGACCTTGTCAGTTATCTTATCAGTCCAGATAACATAATCATCAAAGCCTTTAAGTGTTAAACTCCCTTTCGGGGATGCAACGGTCATCAGAGGATCGGCAATGGTTTGAATATTTACCATGGGTACTTCCTGAAGGTAGCTATCACCATTTCCAGGCTCAAGGCCAGCTTGTTTGAATTGTCTTTGGAGGTAAGCAACAGTTTTAGTTTCACCCTCGGTAAAGGGTTTACGTCCCTGAAGCGAATCGTCGGCAAGCTGCGATACATGAAGGCGCATGCTATCGGCGCTGAAGGCAGCCAATCCGTCCTCATCAACGGCAGATGCGCTTGGAGTATCCTGGTTGCAAGCGGCGCACATTGCTATCGCCGCAAGGGCAAGGGTGAGTGAGTATTGTTTTAGTTTCATAAAGGGTTGGATTGGTTGAATGAAGATATGAATTAGTTTGGTTGCGCTCGCAATGACAAATGAGGTATGTCCTTGCGAGGGGTAATTTATTTCATAAAAATCAATATAAAAGACGTTAATTTTGGATAAG